>JBGSRB010000526.1:0-2544 GCA_041737735.1 Anaerolineae bacterium
ATCTCACGTCGTTGGCGGACGAGATCGCCGCGCTGAACACGGGCGCGCGCGCTTTGCCCGTTCCCACCGACGTGAGCGATGAGGCGGCGGTCAACGCGCTGGCGCAAGCGGCGTTCGCTACCTTCGGCACAGTCGAGATTCTGGTCAACAACGCGGGCGTGGGCAAAAATGGCACGGTCGCCACGCTGACCACGGAAGATTACGACTGGATCATGAACAGCAACATGCGCTCGACATGGTTATGCACCAAGGCGTTCTTTCCGCCCATGCTCGAACGCCAAGAGGGTTGGGTCGTGTTCGTCAGTTCAGTGGCGGGCATCAATGGCTTGCCCAACGAGCCGATCTACTGTTCGACCAAGTTCGCACAGATGGGTTTCGCGCAGGCGATTGACTATGAGGCTTACCCCAACAATGTCAAGGTCAGCGTGATCGCGCCCGGCGGCACCAACACCAATTACGGCTTTTACAACGGCACGCGCACCCCCGGCGATCCCATGCTCGATGGTTTCCACGAGTCGGAAGATGTCGCGGAAGCGGTCGTGTTCGCGGTCACGCAGCCACCCAAGTCGCGCGTATTCATGGTGTGGATGCGCCCGATGAACGAGTCACTCGGCGCGGGTTCGGGCGTGCATTTCAAGGGCGCGGCGGCGGAAGACCCAACCTCATGACGCAGTACACAGGCGATCCGCTGCCCAAGACCATGCCTGCCATCGTGACTTATGGCGCGGGCGATTATCGCTATCAAGAGTGGGACGTGCCGACGCCGAACGCGGAAGAAGTGGTGATCCGCGTTCAGGCGGTGGGCATTTGCGCCAGCGACTTGAAGTGTTATCAGGGCGCGGCACTGTTCTGGGGCGATGATCTGCGTCAGGGCTATTGTCAGCCGCCCGTGATCCCCGGTCATGAGTTCGTTGGAGAAGTCGTCGCGCTTGGCGCGGGCGCGGCGGAAAAATACGGTTTGGCGTTGGGCGATCTGGCGGTGTCGGAGCAGATCGTCCCGTGTTGGCGCTGTCGCTTCTGCCAGCGCGGACAGTATTGGATGTGCCAATTCGAGCATGACGTCTACGGCTTTCGCCAAAAAGTATTCGGCGGCATGGCGCAATACATGAAGTTTCCGGCGGGGGCGCTCAACTACAAAGTGCCGGCGTCAATTCCGGTGGAACACGCCGCCTTCATCGAACCGCTGGCGTGTTCGATTCATGCCGTGGATCGCGGGAATATCCAACTGGATGATGTCGTTGTGATCGCGGGTGCGGGTCCCCTGGGCTTGGGCATGTTCGCCGCCGCGCGCTTGAAGAATCCGCGCCTGTTGATCGCGATCGATTACAATGATCACCGCTTGGCGATTGCTCAGTCCTGCGGCGCTGATCTCACGCTCAACCCCAGCAAGATCGATGTGATCGATGAAGTCCTCAAGCTGACCGACGGCTACGGGTGCGACGTGTATATCGAAGCCACAGGTTATCCGGCGGCGGTGACGCAAGGCTTGCAGATGATCCGCAAACTCGGCACGTTCGTCGAGTTCAGCGTGATGCGCGAACCTGTTACCGTCGATTGGACAATCATCGGGGATAGCAAAGAACTCAACATCCACGGCGCGCACCTCAGCCCCTACACCTATCCGATTGCGATCCGCATGTTGGAGCGCGGCTTGCTGCCGATGGATCAGATCATCACGCATCGCTTACCGCTGGATCAGTTCGAGCAAGGCATGGCGCTGGTGGCGTCCGGCAGCCAGTCGATCAAGGTGCTGCTCACGCCGTAAGCGTCTCACAACGTGAGAATCAACGGGGCGACATGATAACAGTCGCCCCGCTTGCACATTCAGCTTGTGTGCGTCACATGCAGAATCGTATTCAACAGCACATTCGCGCCGCTGACCACATCGTGCCATTCGGTAAATTCGGAAGGGTGATGACTGATACCGTTGATCGAGGGGATGAAGATTAAACCGCTGGGCGTGAAATTGCTCAAAATCTGCGGGCTGTGACCACTGTAGCTGTACATCCGCATATGAGCGAGTTGGAGGCTTTGACACGATGCTTCGATGGCGTCGATCATGCGCGCGTCCATCACGGCGGCGGGACGATGCTCCATCAAATCGGTCTCGACTTCCAAGCCGTTCGCGGCGGCGCACTCGCGCGCGATGCTCAACAGCGCTGCTTCCATCTCGTTCATCAGGATTTCGTTGGTGTGGCGAAATTCCATGCGCAGGCACGCGCGATTGGGAATGATGTTGAACGCGCCCGGCTCGACCTCAATATCGGCGCAATTGAAAATGCCATCGCCATATTTCGCGCGCACCATATCATGCGCGCGCACGATGAACAGCGCCGCCCCGCGCAGCGCGTCGCGCCGTCGATACATATCCGTCGTGCCGCTGTGACCCGCCTGCCCGTGAAACGTGACGCGATACGTCTTGCGCCCAACGATCCCCGTGACAACGCCGATGCGGATGTCGTCGCGCGCTAGGCGCGGGCCCTGCTCAACGTGCAGTTCGAGATACCCCACCAACGACCCCGGCGCGCGCCCGGCACGATAGAT
>JBGSRB010000531.1:0-4003 GCA_041737735.1 Anaerolineae bacterium
CCGCCGCGCCCGCGGATACGCCTCCGCTGGTGGGCGCGCCGCCGATCCGCGAGATCGCATGGCTGACCGACGGACACACCACGCAGCAGGTGCGGATCACGTTTGCCAGCCCGCCCGCTGAGCGCTTTTACGGCTTGGGCGAGCGCTTCAACGCGCTGGATCAGCGGGGTAACGTGCTGGATGTGCGCTGTTACGAACAATACAAAAATCAGGGCAAGCGCACCTATATGCCGATCGCGTTTTTGCTGTCGTCGGCGGGTTATGGCGTGCATGTCGTCAGCGCCCGCTGGATGCAGTTCGATCTCGCCGCCAGCGATCCGCAAGCATGGACGCTGACCGCCGATCTCGGCGCGGACGCCTGCCTCACGCTGGACTGGTTCATCGGCGCTGATCCGTTGGCGAACGTGGCGCGCTTCGCCCAAGCGACGGGTCCCGTGGCGCTGCCGCCGGAATGGGTGTTCGGCTTGTGGATGAGTGGCAACGAGTGGAACACGCAGGCGCGCATCGAAAACGAAGTGCAAGCGTCACTCGATCACGGGATTCAGCCCGCCGTCGTCGTGATCGAAGCGTGGAGCGACGAGAATACCTTCTACATCTGGAACGACGCGGAGTACACGCCCACATCCGGCGCTGAGGCGTTGCGCTATGCTGATTTCACCTTTCCGCCGCACGGCAAATGGACTGATCCGAAAGGCATGGTCGATTGGCTGCACGCGCACAATATCCGCGTGCTGCTGTGGCAAATTCCCATCATGAAACTGCCCGACGCGCCGCACGCGCAGCAAGACGCCGACCGCGCTTACTTCGAGCAAGCTGGCTTTGGCGTCAAAGAGGCGGATGGCGCGCTGCATCGGGTGCGTCCGTTCTGGTTTCGCGGCGGCTATATCTGGGACCCGACGCACGCCGCCGAGCGCGATTGGTGGTTCAGCAAGCGGGCGTATCTGCTCGATGAAGTCGGCATCGACGGCTTCAAGACCGACGGCGGCGAACATCTATGGGGCGCGGATACACGTTTTGCCGATGGGCGGCGCGGCGCTGAAGTGTGGAACGAGTATCCGCGCCTGTACAGCCAAGCCTACTACGATTTCGCCACCAGTAAGCGCGACGCTGTGACCTTCAGCCGCGCGGGTTTCACCGGATCGCAGCGTTCGCCCCTGCATTGGGCGGGCGACGAAAACTCGACGTGGGAGGCGTATCGTCATTCGATCTTCGCGGGGTTATCGGCGGCGCTGTCGGGCATTTCGTTCTGGGGCTGGGATTTTGGCGGGTTCAGCGGGGACATTCCCGATGCCGAGTTGTATCTGCGCGCGGCGGCAATGGCGACTTTCTGCCCGATCATGCAGTATCACTCGGAATACAACGCGCATCGCCAGCCAAGCCACGACCGCACACCGTGGAACATGCAGGCGCGCACAGGCGATGAGCGCGTGATCCCGATTTTCAAGCAGTTGATGGCGGCGCGCACGCGCTTACTGCCGTACATCTGGCGTGAGGCGCAGCACAGCGCTGCCAGTGGCGAACCGCTGCTGCGCGCGCTGCAAATGTGGCATCCGCAGGCGCGCGCCTATGATTATGGCTTCGGGCGCGATCTGGTGGTGTATCCGGTGGTCGAGCCGAACATCAGCACGCAGACGATCTATTTGCCGCCCGGCGCGTGGATCGACTTCTGGAACGGGGCGGCGCTCGACGGCGATCGCGTGATCACCGTCGCCGCGCCGCTGGATCAGATTCCGGCGTTTGTGCGCGCGGATTCGTGGTTAAGCACGCAGCTTTAACGCGCAGCGCCGCTATTTATCCAAACCGCTGCGCGCGCGAAAGCTCAAGCTGATCGGCGTGCCTTCAAAGGCATATTCAGCGCGAATCTGATTTTCGAGAAAGCGCTTGTAGGTGAAATGCACCAGACGCGGATCGTTGACGTGAATCAGGATCAGCGGCGGGTTGGTGCGCACCTGTGACGCATACATCAGCTTGAGGCGGCGCGTGCCGTGTCCCGGCGCGGGATGCTTGGAGTAGGCATCGCGGATCAAGCGGTTGAGTTCGCCCGTGGGGATGCGGAAATGGCGCGCTTCCCAGATGCGCTTCGCCGCCTCTAGCACCAGATGAATGCGCTGTCCGGTCAGCGCGCTGATGTAGATCACGGGCGGGTTGGGCAGAAAGTTGAATTTCTCATCGATCTGCTTCTGAAACGTCGTCATGGTGTAGGCGTCTTTATCGACCGCATCCCACTTATTGACGATGATCAGCACGCTTTTGCGCGCTTCGATGATGTAACCCGCGATGTGCTGATCCTGCTCGGTGATGCCGTCGATCGCGTCGATCACCAGCAGCGCCACATCGGCACGTTCGATCGCGTTCATCGAGCGCAGCACGCTGTATTGCTCGACGCCCGGCTCAATCTTGCCGCGCTTGCGAATGCCCGCCGTGTCGATCAACAGCACTTGCTCGCCGTAGAAGGTCAGTTCGGTGTCGATAGCGTCGCGCGTCGTTCCCGCCAGCGGGCTGACGATCACGCGCTCGGAACCTATCAGGCGATTCAGCAGGCTGCTTTTGCCCACATTCGGACGCCCAACAATGGCGATTTTCAGGCGCTCGTCGTCCTCACTCTCGAAGGTCGCTTCGGGCGTCAGTTCGGCGTTGGCTTCTAAGGCTGCCACCACGCCATCGAGCAGATCGCCCACGCCGATGCCGTGAATCGCGCTGACCGGATACACATCCCCGACGCCGAGCGCGTAAAAATCGACCGCGTTGCCGGTGTGGCTGGCGTGATCGGCTTTGTTCGCTGCCACCAACACGGGTTTTTCGGTGCGACGCAAAATTTCAGCGACTTCTTCATCCGCACCCGTGACGCCCACCAGCGCATCGACCAGCAGCACCAGCACATCGGCTTCCTGCACGGCACTCAGCGCTTGCGCGCGGATCAGCGGCACGAAATCGGAACTGCCTTCCGCTAACGGGTGTTCATCACGCACGCCTTTCGGCTCGTAAATTTCGATGCCGCCCGTATCAACGACGCGAAACACGACGCCGCGCCACTCGAACTCACTCATCAAACGGTCGCGCGTGGTGCCGGGGATCGGGTTGGTCACGGCGAGACGCTCACCGACCAAACGATTAAACAAGGTGCTTTTGCCAACGTTGGGGCGACCGACGAGGGCGACAAGGGGACGTGCGGGCATGGTCTGTGATCCTCAAAACTGCGGTGGAAAATCTAATCCGTAATTTTAACAGGCGCGCGTCAGAAAATATAGGTGATGCTGAAGCGGGCGCACATGCGTCGCGCGCCCGTTAATGTGGAGTTTTATCCTAGCGACGGCGTATACTGCTCATAGATCGGCGCGAAACCGACGCCCTGCATCTTGAGCGCCTGCACACGGAACAGATACGCCGCGCCGTTCATGATCTGGTGCGCGACATCGACCACACGACGGTTGGCGGGCTGTTCGAGATATGATCCGTGCGCCCACGCATTGAACGCGCCCATCGAGGGACCACACCAGATTTGATAATCGAGTTCGCGTCCGGTTTCGCCGCTGTTCGACCAGCGCGACGACAAACCGAGATACCAGCGGAAGATCAACGCCATTTTGCGCTTGGGATTGTCGTTCGCGCGCTGAATTTGTTCGGGATCGCGCTCGTTGAAATACGCCACCGTATCGCGCCAGATGTCGTCCATCGGGCGCTTAAGCACCTGCTTTTCGAGCTTCTCTCGTTCGTCGGTGGGAATGGCTTCAATCGAGTCATATTCGCGGTAGAGTTCATACAAGCGCTGCGCGCGCATGGGGAACATCGTGCCGCGTTTGAGCAACTGCACCTTCACGCCCATCTCGAACATATCGGCGGCGGGCGCCATCATCACATCCGCCATATCCGCCTGACTCAACAGCTTCTTGGTGTGTTCGGATGTTCCCGCTTCGATGCACGCCTGATTGATCGATCCGGTGACGACATACGCCGCGCCCATCATGAACGCCGCCAACGCCGACGCCGGCGTGCCGATGCCACC
>JBGSRB010000567.1:0-1922 GCA_041737735.1 Anaerolineae bacterium
GCCCGCCACGCTGCCGCCGGGCTAAGGCTTAGCTTGACTTTTTTAGTGAGGGCGCAGTACGTGCTGCGCCCTCACCGTTAATCCACGACGTGAAAGCGCCACACGGCATCGTCACTCAGACTGATCGCACCCCGCACCACCAACACTTCGAGATGCGCCAGTGTTTCCATGAGCGCGAACCGGACTTCATGCGCCGACAGCCGCGTGAAATCGAACAGCACGCCCGCCACCTCAAATGCCGTATCCCCGCTTGCCAGCGCTGCTTTCGTTTGCATCAAGCGCTGATCGTGATGCGCGATCAATTGGTCGATGCGCCCGCTCCAATCGGTGATCGTGCGTTTATGTCCCGGCAGCGCCAGTTCAACGGGCAGATCGCGCAGGCGTTTGAGCGAGAGCAAATAACGCCCCAGCGGATACGGATCGCTTTCCGCCCACAATCCGATGTTGGGTGTGATCGGCATAAGCACATGATCGCCGCTCAGGATCAGCCGTTCCGCTTCGCAATAGAGCAGCACTTGCCCGTCGGCGTGACCGGGCGCGTAGATCAGGCGGAAGCTGCGCGCGCCGATTGTCAGCGGCACACCGGGGATCAGCGGTTCGACGAGTTCAGGGTGCGGATACGTCAGCAGGCGGGTGCTGTGCAAGCCGTCGATCACCTGCGCGATCACGGTGTCGGGCGCACCCATGCGCGCGGTATGTTCGCGTAAGCGTTCGTATTTCTCATCGGCGTTGACCCATGCCGCCTGCGCGAACTTCATTTCACGCGGCGACAGATACACGGGCGCGCCGCTGATCGCTTGCAGCCAGCCCGCCATGCCGTAATGATCCGGGTGTGCGTGTGTGAGGATGATGCGCCGAACGCGCGCGAGATCATCGCCCAACGCCGCCCGCCAGATGTCCTGCGCTTCGGGGCGGTTCAAGCCCGTGTCGATCAGCGTCCAGCCGTCATTATCTTCAAGCGCATAGCAATACACATGATCGAGCGCGAACGGCAGCGGAATCCGCAGTTGATAAATGCCGGGGGCGACAAGCTGCATCAGGGTTGATCCTCATAACGCTGGTTTGCGTCTCATTGTGCCGAACCACGCGCGTTCGCGCCAGTGCTGCAAATCGCGTATCATTCGGTTTCCACGAAATGAGGCTGTTCATGCTGACTTTGATCGCGCGGGGCGTGTCGTTGGGTTTCACGGCGGCGATGCTGCCGGGTCCGTTACAGGCGTATTTGATGCAAACGGCGCTGACGCACGGCTGGCGCAAAGCGGGCGTGATCGCGTTCACGCCGCTTGTCATCGACGCGCCGATCATCCTGCTGGTAGTGTTCGTGCTGTCGGGTTTTCCACCCGCGCTGATCCAAGTGGTGCAGATCATCGGCGGGTTGTTCGTGCTGTATCTGGCATGGGGGGCGTTCACGGCGTATCGCGTTTATGCCGATGCGGTCGCTGCCACTGTCGATGTTAACAAGCCGCTCCGCGTGATTTTCGGGCGTTCGCTGCTGATTAACGTGCTGAGTCCGGGACCTTACATCTTCTGGGCGACGGTGAACGGACCCCTGCTGATCGAAGGCTTGCGTCAGTCGATCTGGCACGGGATCGCCTTTCTCGTCAGCTTTTACGGCGTGTTCGTGGGCATGTTATTCGCGTGGTCGGTGGTTTTTGATCGACTCGGAAAATTGAACCCGCATATTCGGCGCGGCTTGCTGCTGGTGACGGCAGTCGTGTTGCTGCTTTTCGGCATCTCGCTGCTGATCAGTGGACTTGGCACACTGCTGTAATGACTCACCTAGTCAACTTCGCACCTTAAAACCTTCCGGCAACGACTAAATAGACTAGCAACTCTATCGTCGACATTTATCCACCTCCGCCGCACCAACAACTGGGCTGAAGTTGCTTGATTATTGTTTGCAAGTTAGGTTGTGGAGGCAA
>JBGSRB010000569.1:0-3248 GCA_041737735.1 Anaerolineae bacterium
GCGCCCGGCATTTCCCCGCTCTTGGTCGCGGAGGTGCTGGATCACGCGATCTTCTTCTCGCTCGGCGATTTGGGGAAGTCGCTCCCGCACTACGAGGAGATCGCGCTGCCCGTCGAACTCGACGCCGATGTCTATGCCGAGTACGACCGCACGCGCGCGCGCTTGAAAGACTACCTGATCCAGCGCCGTTGGGAAGGCGATGCGACCTTTCGTGGCGCCTATCTTCAATGGTCGATGGGCTGGCACAACGCGCCCTTCCGCCCCTATGACGTCATCCACAACCTCAAGCACCCAATCACCGGCGCACTGGAACCGTACACGGTTGCCAGCATCCCCAGTTATGGTGAAGACCGCATCTTCGCTAAAGAACAAGCGCTCATCGACCTCGTGCGCGCGGAACTGGCAGCGGATCGTCCGTGCGTGATTTACTTCCGCCAGACCGCCACCCGCGATATTCAACCACGTCTGGAAAAGCTGATCCGCGCGCATGTGCCGCTAGCGCGGACGTTCATCCTCAAGAACACGGTCGCTGCCGAACGACGCGAAGCAGTCATCGAGCGTGAAGTCGCCCAAGGCACGAACGTGTTGATCTGCAACCCGGAACTGACCAAGACCGGGCTTGATCTCATCTTTGCGCCAACCCTCATTTTCTACGAGATTATCTTCAATCTCTCGACGATGATGCAGGCGGCAGCGCGCTCCTACCGCTTGAACCAAACCCACACGCATTGCAAGGTGGTCTACCTGTTTGCCGAAAACACGATGGAGCAAACTGCCGTGCAGCTCATGAGCCGCAAGCAGCGCGCTGCGAAACTCTTGACGGGTGATATCGGTTTAACGGGGTTGGATGCGCTCACCGAAGGCGAAGGCGGGTTCGAGGAGTCTTTGCTTGAAGCCATCGGGCGGGATGAGGCGTTGTTCGATCCGACGGAGTTGTTCAAGGCGGAGGCGAAGGTCGGTGAGCTTGACCAGGAAGACGCCGCCTACTGGAACGTTGAGCAGGTGGCGCTTGGTGCTGAAGCCGTGAGCGACGATCCACCGGATGCGCTGATCGCCGCTGCGCTGGAATTGGGCGCGACGATCACTGAGCGAACAACCGATATGACGCTGCATCCAGTCGAAACCGTGATCGCGTATCTGGAAACGGTTCACATCGTCGCTGATGAAGCGGCGTGGACTCAGCGGCGTTCCGAACTGCTGGCGCTGCTCGACGGCGGCACAGCGGACGCTATCGCTGCCTATTTGAGCGAACATCACATCGTCTTTCCCGGCTGTGAAGCCGAAGTTGCCGCCAAAATCAGCGCACTGGCGGACGCTCAAGCCGACACTGCGCCGGAACTGCATCTCGTTACCACGCCGCGCGCGCCAAAACGGGAGCGCGAACCCGCGCGCGAACCGCTGGTGTTTCCCCAACCTGCAACCGTCTCCGATGAAGCCTTTACGCAGCAGTTGGCGTTGTTCTGATGCGCTGCCCGACCGGGAGCAGCGCCACGCCTTTTTCGATGCGCTCTTCGCCCGCTGCACCGCGTACACCGCTGCCTGCCTCACGCTCACCGCCATCCATCCTGAGGGCAACCATCCTACGCCTTCGCGACACATTCCGCTCGCTGATAAAGCTGCCTTGCATGATGCGCTGAAGCAGCTTGATCAGGCGAACGAACTCGGCTGGGGCGCCTACTTCGCCGTTGGCTTGCGGCGTCCGGGGCTGACGCGCTGGCAGCGTGGCAGGGCAGCGGATGTCGTCGCGCTCCCGGCATTGTTCGTCGATGTCGATGATCCATCCGTCGAGGCGTTGACCCGACTGCAAGGCGCCGATCCCGCCCCATCGTGCATCGTCGCCAGCGGCGGCGGATTCCATGCCTACTGGTGGTTGGATGAGCCGACGACCGACCTGCAAACCGCGCGTGAACTGTTACGCGGCTTGGCAGCTGCACTGCACGGCGACAGGCTAAGCGTCGCTCAAAGCTTGCGTGTGATCAGTTCGGTGAACACCAAACCATCGCGGGGAAATGCTCGGTGCCGTCTGATGCAACTGCATGACCGACGCTACGCCTTGCAGAATTTCTCCGCCTATCTTCCGCGTCCGTCACCGCGTCTCGCAGTGCAGCACAGCCAGCTCGCGACGCCCTACGTTCCGCCTGATGACCTGATCGTCCGTGTCACAGACGCACTCATGCAGCATGGCGCCAAGCTACGCGGCGACTGGGTGAACGGCGCATGTCCGTTCCCAGAACGCCACAGGCATGAAGATCGTCACCATTCCTTCGGGTTCAACAAAAAAACCGGATACGGATTCTGCCACGTCTGCGGCACGCTGCTGCTCAAAGACTTATGCCCAGTACTAGGCATTGCCTGATCATATGTAGAGCAGGTTGGACTCGCGATGGTGCGCTATGTTTGTTCGATTTGTGCTAGAATCGCTTATTGAGACGCCCGGGAGGATATATGACCGATCCCACATGTACTGGACTATTCTTAGATGTACTTCAAATTGATGAGAAGCAAGTCAAACTACTAGAGGTAGGCGGACTTAATTCGATTGACGCAATCGTAGAATTCTTCGAAGAATCGATCGGTTGTGGCGCAATACTTCCCCTATCACACAACGATATGCAGCTAACCGCCATTGATTTCCATGCAATCCTGTCACGACTGAAAACACTCGGTTGTTGGCCGGACGTAACAAAGTTGGACGATCTGCCTCTGGATCAATTTCACGTTAGTGAAGATTGTCGACGCTCTCTACTTCAATCTGGTTTCTCGAGTCTGCATGAAATGGTGTGGACATTTGAGCAAATGTGTATTGGCGGCACAACGGGGCAAGCGAGGTGGCTTAAGCACCATGAGGAAATCTTTACAGCGCTAAGACGGATTGGCGCTTGGGGAATTTGTCGGTCAGTTTCCGGATAATCTGCCCACTCTAGCGAAATGCGTATCACAGCACCCACCCATTGGTGGGTTTTTCATTTTCTAGAAAGGAAAAGAAATGTCAAGCAAGATAGCTTCAACTGTCCTCACGCTGACCCTGCCCGAAGCAGACAGCGCGAGCCAGACCGGCACGCTACTGGTGCAGCGGGGCGATCTCGCCCGTGTGCATCAGTTCACCTACGAGCGCGTCGCTGACCTGACCGAAGTCATCGCGGACGCGCTGGTCGCGTTATCCGACGTGGAAGCCAATCCGCCCATCATCCCCGATCTGCCAGCGCCCAAGCCGCAGCCACGCAAGCATGTGGAGCAACCCGCACCGC
>JBGSRB010000618.1:0-7940 GCA_041737735.1 Anaerolineae bacterium
GCGCGATCCACTTTACCCGTTCCCGTGCGCGGAAACGACTCCATGATATGAATTGCGCTCGGCACAGCGTAATGCGGCAGGCGCGCGCGCGCAAACGCGATCAAGTCCGCCGCGCTCAACACCATGCCATCATGCGCGATCACGGCTGCCACCAGCACATCGTCGCCTTCCGCGCCGCCCTTGAGGACGAACGCCGCGCCGTGCGCCACGTGATCATGCGCGGTCAGCGCCGCTTCGACTTCGGCTAATTCGACGCGAAAGCCGCGAATTTTGACTTGATGATCCTTGCGCCCGATGAACTCCAGCAAGCCATCGGCGCGCTGCCGCACCAGATCGCCCGTGCGATAATACAGCGCGTCGTAATCGGGAAACAGGGTTTGCCGATAAAACGCGCGCGCGTTCAACTGGGGACGATTCCAATAACCGCGCGTCAGGGTGGGCGCGCGCACCACCAATTCACCCGCTTCACCTGCCGCGACAGGTTGATCATCGTCGCCCAAGATCAAGCCGTCAGCGTTGGGAACCATTTCACCAATCGGGATCGTGGTCATGTCGGCTGACCACTCGTGCGGCGGCGGCACGGTATAGACCGTGCAGTGATTGGTTTCAGCGGGCCCGTAGACGTTGCTGAATTGCGCGTTCGGCAGGCGTTCCATGAGGGCGCGCAGATGATTCAGCGGGAACGGTTCGCCGCCATACAACACCCAGCGGATCGAACTCAAGTCGCGCTGGTCGATCGCGCCGCGCAGCAGCAGTTGAATCAGCGCGAACGGCACACTGTACCAGATCGTCATGCGTTCCGACTCGATCAGCTTGGCGAGATTAACCGGAAACAGCGTAAAGGCTTCAGGAATGATGATCGTGGTCGCGCCGCACAACACGGCGGTCAGGTAATCAAACGTGGACATATCGAAGTGCAGCGGCGAGTGATTGCCTAAGCGATCATCCGCACGCACGCTATACAGTGATGCCGACATGCGCGCATAACTCAAGCCGCTGGCGTGCGTGTGCATCATGCCTTTGGGCTTGCCCGTTGAACCCGACGTATACATGATGTACGCAAGGTCTTGCTCGATCACGCGCGTGCGGACGCTGGGTTCCGCCGGAAATGCCGCGACATCCGCCCACGCATAAGCGCGCACACCGTCGATCCCGGTCACGCCGACGACGAATTGCAGCGCGCTTGGTTGGGATGCGGTTTCCGCGATCAGCGCGTGTTTGTTCTCCTGCGTGATGATGCCCTTGAGATCGCAATCCGCGATGATGTCGAGCAAACGCAGCACAGGCAAACGCGGATCAAGCGGGACATACGCCGCGCCCGCGCGCATGATACCGTAAATGGCGATCACGGTTTCGAGGCTTTTGTCGAGCAGCACGCCGATGCGGTCATGCTTACGCACGCCCTGATCGTACAGGAAGGCAGCCAATTGCGACGCGCGCGCATCTAGTTCGGCATAGGTGAGCGACTGTCCGTTGAAGCGCAGCACGTCATGATCGGGCGCGCGCAGCGCCGACTCGGTCAGCGCGTGGTGCAGTAAGTGAATCATCAGCTTATCATTTCAATAAAGCGGCGATTAAATTGCGCTGAATGTCATTCGTGCCGCTGTAGATCACGCCGCCGACGGCATCGCGCAGATCGCGCTCAACGCCGAACTCGGTTAAGTAGCCGCGCCCGCCCTGCACGCGGATCGCATCCATACTGTTCTCGACGAACGCTTCGCTGATCACCAGCTTCGCCATGGCGGCGTCGAGCGTGGCATCAACGCCCTGATCGATCTGCCACGCGGCTTTGTAGAGGAAGAAGCGCGCGGTTTCCAAGCGAATTTTCATCTCCGCCAAGCGATTCGATACCGCTTGATAACCGCTGATCGGCTGTCCGCCGACGGCGCGTTCATGGGCATACGCCACCGCCTGATCGACTTGGCGCGCCATCGATCCGACGTGGCTGGCGAAGATAAAGCTGCGCTCATACTGCATGGCAGCGTGGAAAATGCTCGCGCCCGCGCCTTCACGCCCTAAGCGATTCGCTTCCGGCACGAACGCATCACGCAGGCAAATTTCGCCCAACGGATTGGTATTCAAGCCCATTTTCGCCTGCGCCGCGCCGAGAATCACGCCATCGCTGGCGGCATCGACCAGAAACGCGGTCACGCCCCAGCGCCCCACCGCCGGATTCACCGTCGCAAACACCAAGATTACGTCGGCGATGGGACCCAAACCGATATACAGCTTCTCGCCATTGAGGACGTAGCCGCCCGCAACGCGCTGCGCGGTGGTTGCCAAGTTGAACGCATCCGAACCGGACACGCGTTCGGTCATGCCGTGCGCGCCCTTGCGCGATCCATCAAGTAGCGCGGGTAGATAGCGCGCGATCTGTTCCGGCGTGCCAAAGCGGATCAACGGTTCTTGCACCGCCCACATCTGCCCATTGATCGCCAGCGTCAAGCCGTTATCGGGACAGCCGTAACCGAGCGCCTCCAGCACACGGATCGTCGTCACCAGATCATAACCCGCGCCGCCGTGTTCAGTCGGCACGAACAAGCCGAAGATGCCGCGCGCGGCGATCTGCTGCCAGAGCGCATCCGGGAACGCGCCCGCGGCAGTGTGCGCGCGCAAGGCGTCGTCGTTAAGCTGCGCGCGCGCGAAAGTGACCGTTTCATCCCAAAGTTGCTGCTGCTGCGCTGTCCAACCAAAGTTCATGCTGCTGCCTCAGAACTAGTTTGCGAATGCGGTTTGAGCATCAGGGTAACAGCCCGCCAGCGGCGCGCGATCGGGCGCGTCGTCGTAAAAACAGGCGAACAGCGCCTGCGCCACCCACGTATGACCGTCCGGCGTGAAGTGTCCCGCGCCGTCGTCGAAATATTGCGCTGCGATTGCGTCAACGCTCAAATCAGCCGCTTGCATGGTTTCGAGCAAGCTCAGGAACGGCACACCGTTGGCGGCGGCGGCTGACCGCAGGCGCGCTTCAGGCAGACTGAGATCGATGCCATCGATCACAGTATCCCAGTCTGATCCGTCGGGTTGCGCGAAGAAAGCCGCCGGAAAATATGGGATCGTGACCAAGCGCACACGCACTCCCCGTTCCGCCATGTAATCCGCGTACGTGGCGATCTGCGCGGCTGCCAGCGCATAAGCTTGCTCGGCTAATGCCCCGTCGGGATCGGTGTAAATGAAGCTGGCAGCGCCAAACGGTTGATCGGGCGTCGCGTCAGCCATATTGAGCGGAATTTCCGGGTAACGCGGTTCGAGGTTGAACACACCGCGCAGAGCATCGGCGGCGATGTTATAGGTCAGCCAATGGCTGAACACCGTCAGGATCGGGTTCGCCGGATCATGCCCGCTGATGGTGATGTGCGCCAGTGTGTGCCAGAAACCGCGATCGGCGCGCTCCACCTGCGCGCTGCCATCCTCTTCGATGCTGACGCGCGGATAACGTCCGCGTTCGTCAAAGCTGGTTTGCCAATCATTCGCCATGTGAAAGAACACCACGATCTCGGCGGGTTCGAGTGGTTCCCAGATGTACTGCCACAATTCCCAACTGAGGAACTGCCCCGAACTATAGCCCAACATCCCCTGCACGATGATCTCGGTGGTGGGCGCGTCGGGCTGCGCGCTGATCAGGCGTTCGAGCTGCACGCCCAGATGATCCGCCGTGTTGATCTGCACGGCTTGGATGAAGGTGTCGCCATTCAGGATGATGCGGCGGCTGTCGGGTTCCAAGCGCAGATCGGGATAGTACCAGCCATATTGATTGGTGCGTCCGTTGGCGAAACCCTGATCCGTTTGGTAGATGCGCCCATAAGGGACGGTCAAGCCGCTGACATTGGTGATCGGCAGCGCGCCAACCGCCGCCAGCGCTTGCAGGATGATCTCTAACGCGAACAGCGCGGCGAACACGCCGAGCGCGATCTTTTGCCATGCGCGCGTGGGCGCGTCGGCTTGCGGCTTGGTCAGCAGCATAAGAATGTTGAAGATCACGAACAGGATCAACACCGACGCTTGCAGCAGCGGAAGCTGACGCCAGATGGCGAACCTGATCATGCTCCACACCACGCCGATGAAAACGATCCACGCCAGCACGAACACCAGCGGCGTGCGTTGGGCGGCGGCGATCCGCCGTTTGAGCCAGTGCAGCGCGCGCAGCGAGACGATCACATACAACCACGCGCCAAACCCAACCGTGAAGGCGACCAGCAGCACGAAGATCGGCAGCGGATAGCGCCCCAAAATGCCTGTGCCGCTCTGAAACGGCTGAAACGAGAGTAAATTCACCCATCCTGCCGACCACGCCATGAAACCCATGATCAGTAGGATGAGGTATTCCGCCTGATCGATCCATGGTTGTAAGCGGTCTTCAACAGTTGCGGACGACGTGAGTGTCGGATCGCTCATATTTTTCCTAGGGCTTAGTGGCTTGCTTAACGTCAACACATTATAGCAAAAACGAGGGCATAGCATATATTTAGCAGATAATGAAAATAACTATGCGCAATTCAATACACATGTAATAACTTACACAAAACGGGGAACGCCCGCTTGGTGCGTTCCCCACTCCATCGTTGAAGCTTGTCGCGCCGTGACTCTGCGGTGAACTTAACGTGCGGATTTCTCGATCTGCGCCAACAGCTTCGCCGCATTTTTAGCGACCGACTTACGACTATCCTCCATTGAGCGCAGCAGTTGCGGCTTGAGCCACGCGCGCAGATCAGCATCGTTGTGCGCCCACTTCGTCAAGGTCGTCAAGGTTTGGATGATTACGATCCAATCGTCGAAGGCGGTCAGGTTATGTTGCAGGATCGCCGTCGCGCGCGCCCGTTGGTCAGCGGTCAGATGCGGGTCGAGTTCCAAGAATAACTGCGCCAACGTCCACTGGGTTGAGGGCTGGTGAATCAGCGCGATTTCGTTCAGGAAGCGGTCGAGATAGGGCAGCAGCAGATCGGGCTGCTCGCGACAGATGCGTTTCATGGCGCTGGATGTGCGCAAACGCACGACTTCATCATCCGCGAAGTAGCATTGAAACAGGTCGTCAAAGCGCGCGTGATCCGCCAGCACGATTTCGACCACTTCGACCGTGCGCCCTAACGAATTGGGATGCCCACCGGTGAGCATCTCGACAAACGGGGTTGTTTGATTGCTCATCGCTTCTCCATGACGCTACGCTTCATTTCAAGCGGAGGGCGCTTTGCCCGCCGCCGCGTGAATGGCTGCTTGCACGGCGACGACGGCGCGCCCGTGTTCGCCGCTGATGTCGGTCAGCGGTTGATCGTGGCGCACCGCGTTGACAAAGCGGCGCAGCACTTCATTATTGCCATAATCGAGCTGATCGCGCAGGCGCAGCGCGCCCGAAGCCGCCACGCCAACCACATGCCCTGCGACGGCGCTGGCGCTGGTGCGCATGACTTCAAACGTTTCATGGCGTCCGTCGTCGGGATAGACCGTCAAAATGTCGCGGAAGAAGTCGATCACCGCCGTGCCGCGTTCGCAGAAGATCGCCAGATACCATTCGCTGATCGCGCCGAAGAACGCCATCGTTAGCGATCCGCTGATGCCGTCGGCGCTCAAAAACTGCGTGCTGACCAACTGCGGCGTGTTGTCATCGACAGCCATGGGCGGCGCGACATGAATTGTTTTTTGTTCGGCACCGGGCAGCGCGTTAAGCAGCATGTAGATCAAGTGGGGCGATTCATCGGTGAACAAGCCCAACGGAAGCTGCTTATACCAGCGCGGCAGACGGCGCTTATGATTGCTGGTCTGAAAACCGATCACGCCGCGCACCGCGCCCAAGCGACCGCTGGCGATCAGGGTGCGCGCGCGCATCATGGCACGGCAGAATTGCAAATTGTGGATCACGCCCAATTTCAAATTGCGCTCGGCGGCGGCGCTGATCAGCGCGTCGCATTGAGCAACCGTGCTGGCGAACGGCTTCTCGCTCAATACATGCTTGCCGCGTTCCAGTGCCGCCAGATTGACCGCGTAATGCGAATCGGGATCGGTGCTGGTCACGAGAATGTCGCATTGATCGACCCACGCCTCATCGAGCGATGATCCCAAGTGGCGCAAGCCGAAATTGGCGGCAAGGCGCGGCATGTCGATGGTTTTCTGGTTGCGCTCGGTCGTGATCAAGCCGACCAGTTCGACGTTGGGCTGAGCATAGGCAGCGGGCATGTGCCGATTCAGGCACACCCACCCGCCGCCGACAAAACCGATCCGGAGTTTACGCTCGCTCATGCTGACTCGCTTGCCGATTCGCTCGGCAGACCGTCATAGGCAATCGTGGTCATGAAGTCGGCATCCAGCGACGCGATGAAACGCGTCAGCAAACGCCCCGCCCGCGTGATGTCTTTCAGTTCGACGGTCTCAACGGACGAGTGCATACTACGTAGGGGAATACCGAGTAACGCGGTGGGAATCCCCTGTCGCGCCACTTGAATCGCCCACGCATCGGTGCCGCTGGCGGCGGCAATCGCTTCCTCTTGGAAGGCGATCTCGTGCTGACGCGCGGTGGCGATCAGCTTATCGTAGAGCTTGGGGTGAAAATTCGCGCCCATCGCGATGACGGGTCCCCCGCCCATATTAAACGTCAAGTCGCCGTCTACCCCCGGCTGAGCGGCAAAAGTGACATCGAGCGCGATAGCAACATCGGGATCGATGCGATAGGCTGCTGTCGCCGCGCCGTATAAGCCTGTTTCTTCCTGCACGGTGGCGGCGGCGTAGACATCCCAGTGATGCTGCACGCTTTGCAGTTCGTGCAAGCACGCCGTAACCGCCGCCACACACGCGCGATCATCCATGGCTTTGCCCGCCACGCGCCCGTTGAGCAAATCAATCATCGGCACATCCATCGTGACGACATCGCCAATTGCCACCAAGTCCGCGACTTCAGCGGCGGGCAAGCCCACATCGATGATCAGCTCGTCGAACTTGGGATACTTCTTGTTGTTCCCACTGGGCAGCAGGTGCGGCGGCGTGGTGACGACGACACCCGACAACGGACGCTTGCCCTGCACACGCACGGTTTGCGCGGGCATCAGGCGGGCATCGACGCCGCTGATGCGGTTGACGAAGATGAAGCCATCGACGATATCGCGCACCAACATGCCGATCTCGTCCATGTGCGCCGCCAGCATGATCTTGCGGCGCGGTTCGGTGGGATTGGTCGCGCGCTTGATGGCGATTAAACTGCCTAAGCCGTCCACGTCGAACTCATCGACTAGCGGCGTCCATGCCTCACGAATGACCGCGCGGATCGGCGCTTCGTGTCCGCTGGGGGCGTGGGTTTCGCTCAAGGTTTGCAAATGCGCTTTCAAATCGAAATCAGGCATGATCGCTTCGCTTTCCGATGGCTAGATCGTGGATTAGATGCGGCTGATTATAACAAGAATGGCGGGGAAGTCGGGAAAAGACGGGGAATGAGTTTCCCCGTCAGTTGATGTCGATGATCTGTCCGGTCAGCCCGCGCGCGGCGTCGGAGCACAGGAACAAGATCACAGCCGCAGCGGCAGCGTCATCGTCGCCCACTGGATTGATCGCGTTCACGCGGATATTGTTCGGGGCAAGCTCACGCGCGGCTTGGCGCGTCAAGCCGATCACGCCGCTTTTGCTGGCAATGTAACCGACGCCGTCGGACAGCGTGCCATCCGCGCCCGCAATCGATGCACAGTTGACGATCACGCCGCCGCCTTCATCCGCCATCACGCGCCCAAGCAGTTGCAGACAGAAGAACGCGCCCGTCAAATTGACATCCAGCACGCGCCGCCAATCCCACTCATCGAGCGCCACCAGTGCGCCGCGCTTAACGACACCCGCCGCGTTGATGAGCAAATCGAGCTTGCCGAAGGTGTCGCGTCCAGCTTCGATCATGCCCGCCGCTTGAAAGCGATTGCTCACGTCGGCTTGCCACGCTAACGCGCGCCCGCCCGCCTCGATGATCTGCGCGGCGA
>JBGSRB010000620.1:0-4746 GCA_041737735.1 Anaerolineae bacterium
GCCCGATGATCGTCGCCACGCCCAACGGTATTTCCGCTTGCAGCCACAGGATGCTGGTCACCACACCCGACAGCGCCGCCACTGATCCGACGGAAATATCGACGCCGCCCGTGATCAGCACCAGCGTCATGCCGATGGCAACCACGCCGACGACGCCGAGCGTGCGCCCGATGTTGACGAAATTCGTGAGGGTGAGGAAAAATTCCGCTTGCGACGCGAAGATCACGCAGATCACGATGAATGTAACGAACAGGTTGAGCGTGGTCAGGCGTTCACCGCGCAGCCAGCGGCGCCAACCTTGCGTGGTGGGCGGCGCGATGGGTAAGGCGTCAGTCATCAAAAAATCGCTTTCGTAAAAAATGAAATAGGTTGTTTAACCGTAAGTGGGGCGACGGTTGCCGCCGCCCCGACTCAATTTACGCAGCACTTATTCCGCGCAGAACTCCGTCCAGGCGTCGGGATAATATTCGCACAGGTTATCCGCGTTGATGAACACATGATTGACGTAGATCGCAGGCGGAACCGGGCGGCATTCGAGCAGGTCGATCATCGCGGGGATGATCTGGTAGCCATACAGTTCGGGGAAGTAACCCGTCGCACCCAGATACAGACTATTTTCGCTGATCATCGCCTCTTGACCGGATGGGTCAGCGCCTTGACCGACGACCATCATCTGATCGGCGCGTCCGGCGGCTTCAGCGGCGGCGATCACACCGAGCGCCGAACCGTCATTGATGGTGACTGCCACAATGCGCTCGGCATCGGGGATGGTCGGCAGCGTGTCGCTGACCACGCGGAATGATTCTTCCTGCGTGTTCTGGCTGTCCAAACGGAAGATCATTTCATCCGCTACGGGGGTGTTCACCGCATCCTGAAAGCCATCTTCCATGCCCTGCATCCGTGCGGCGGGAATGGGACCCGATTGCGGCAGTTCCAGCACGAGCATGGCGTCGGCTTCGCCTTCCCAATTTTCGTTCACCCACTCCGCCAGCGCTTCACCTGCCATGCGACCAGCTTCGTAATTATCCGCGCCGAAGAAAGTCGCGCCCGGCATCGGAATATCGATGGCGATCACGGGAATCCCTTCGCGACGGAAGCGGCTCATGATCACGTTGCCGAAGGCTTCATCGGTCTGGAACTCGACCACGCCATGCACACCCTGCGTGATGAAGTTGTCGGCGTTTGCCAACGCGGTCGCGCCGTCGAGACGGTTATCCGCCAGCACAATTTCGACGTTACCCGCTTCTTCAGCGGCGCCGAGCATACCTTCGCGCACCAACTGCGTGAATACAATGTCCTCAGTCAGGTTGGCGAAGCCGATCACGTAGCTGTCGCGGGCGGTGGGGCAAGCATCGTCTTGAGCAACGGCAGTGAAGGCGAACGGGGCGACCAGCAGAGCAAATACGCTGAAAACGGCAATCCATTTAGGACGAAACAGCTTCATAGCAAAATTCTCCTTAGAAAGTAAACGGTGCTGCGCTAATTTTGTTCAATCGTCACTGCTGACCCAGCCAGCACTAACGCGATTGACCTGTTGAAGATTGTCGATAATTGTTGTAATTTGTCAAATACCGTAACATGATCGCCCAAGGTTGTCAAACACGAAATTTCGCGCAGCGTGCAGAGTAGCTCAACTTGGAGGAATATTGTTGTTTTAGGGGCGACGCATTGACGCGAAACGCGCAGCATCGCCCCTTTTATGAGTGGATTTACACTTCCGTCAACGCCACCGGACGGCGTTCCGCCGCGCTGCGCACCGCCGCATCGACGATCTGCTGACCGATGCGGGCGGTTTTGGGCGAGAGTGGTCCCGTAATCGGCGTGTCGGTTTCCAAACAGTGGATCATGTACTGCACGCAGTCTTGAAACGGTGGCTTCAATTCATCAACGGGCAGATCATATCCTTCGGGCTGCACTTCATTCTGCACGCGGATCGTCGGCTCATAATCATAGCTGGCGATGTTTCCGCGCGTGCCGACGATCACGAACCCGCATTTGGGCTGCGGCTGCAAAATCCACGGGCTGCTGAACGTTCCCCAACGGGTTTCCATTTTCGATAAGCCAGTTGCGTAACGCAGAATCGAAATGCTGTGATTATCGACTTCCCAACCGGGGGGTGTGTCGGTCATGGTCAGCACTTCCAGCGGCGCGCGGTCGCCCATGAACCATGTGCCAAGCGTCGCGCCATAGCCGAGATAATCGAGCAGCGAACCGCCGCCCTTGTCTTTCTTGAGAAACCATGCCTGCTCACCGACGAAGCCATCGCCTTTGTTGCCATCGTAGTAATGCACCTCGACCACATCCCCGATCGCACCTTCGCGAATCAGGCGGTGCGCCGTGACATGCACGGGATACCACGCGAGCGGCCAATTAATCGCCAAGCGCTTGCCCGTTTTGTCCACGGCGGCGATCATGCGGTCGGCTTCGCTTAACGACGCGGCGAACGGCTTTTCCATGATGATGTGATAACCAGCGCCCTGCCCAGCCACCAATTCGGTGTATTCGGCGTGCTTACCCGTCGCCGGACACAAAATCACGACATCGGGCTGCGTTTCCGCAAGACACGCGGCGACATCCGTGAAAATGCGATCCTCCGGGATGCTATACTGCGCCGCCGACTTGTTCATGCGGTCGCGCACGTCGTGACAAATGCCGACGATCTCCGCCTGCGGATGATCATGCACCAGCCCTAACAACGTGGGCATGTGCATGTGTTCAAAATTGATGCCTGCAAACCGCCAAACCTTGCTCATGCGATCTCCTCCGGGTGAACTGGCTGTCCGTCTAATTCAGCGCTGCGACACGCCGCCAGCGTCATTTGCAGCGAACGTAAGTTATGCGCGGCTGAGTTGCTCGGCGCGCGATCTTCCGCGATGGCGCACAACAATTCGCCCATAGCGCCGCCGAAACCATCGGGGAACCATGTTCCCTCAAGTTCATACTTGATAGTCGTGCCGTTGACTTCCAGCGTCAGCGCTTCATCCCACAGCGCCGTGCCGTGAATCGTGCCTTGCGTGCCGTGAATCCAGAAGCGATGCCCCTGATCAAGCGACTGCGACGAACCCACCGAACGGATCATCGCGTGCGATCCGTCAGCGTAGGCGATCTCAGCCCAACCGCCCCACGTCGCCACGCCTTCCGGCACTTGATTGGGCGTGCGATATTCACGCGCGCGGATATTCTCAATCGGTTTGTCGCCCATCCACAGGCGCGTGATGTCGAACCAGTGGATCGTATAGTCGTAAAACAGCCAATGCTTCACGCGGTCGAACGGCGTGCGCGTAACCCATTCAAAGTTCACATCGAAGAAGTGCGTCACCGCGAACACATCCCCGATCACGCCGCTTTCGATCAACCGCGTCGCCAGTTGCCATGCCGGTGACCAACGTCCGTTTTGATTGACCGCCAGCTTGCGCCCACATTGATCCGCCATCGCGATCAGGCGGCGCGCCGACGCCACATCCAGCGCGACGGGCTTCTGCGACAGCACATGCTTACCCGCTTGCAGCGCGCGCAGCACCAGATCGACGCGCTCGGCTGGATGCGTGCCAATATCGACCACTTCGATCGACGGATCGCTGAGCAGATCATCGACGCTGGCGTACACCGTCCCAATGTCGTACTCCGCCTGTGCCAACTGAATCGCTTCGGGGCTGATGTCGTACACACCGCCGACCGTAACACCATATTTTTTATACGCCAATAAATGCTGACTGCGCACGATGCTGCCGCAGCCGATAATGCCGATCTTTGGTTGATAGCCCGCCGGAAAGACGGGCTTATACCCTACATTGAGAACGTCCATAATCTATTTGCGTGATCCTCTCATTTTTTATAAGCCAAATTCATGCACAGTGGTGTATTCATACAGATCGGTGCGATAGTAGCTGACGGTGTGTTCAACCACATCGCGCGCGCTGATGAAGCAGTTTGATTTGACCAGCAGCAGCGGCGTTCCGGTATCAACCTGCAAGCGCGCCGCTTGATCGGGCGTGGCGGCGACGGCGTTCACCGTGTGCGTGATGCGCTTGATCACCAAGTTGTATTGATTGATCAGCACGTCATACAGCGATGCGCTGGCGAAGTCGAAGCGCTCGATGCCGGGACAATATTGGGTCAGCACGGTGGTGTGCTGCAAACTCATGGGCGTGTCGTCGCCCAAGCGCAGGCGCGTCAGCAGCAGACAACCTGATCCCGCTTGCGCGCGCAGCAGCGCGGGCGTGGATCGGTCGATCACGCCGAGCGTCAGCGCGATCACTTCCGAGCGCGGCGTCATGCCCATATCGATGATCTGACGGGTGAAGCTGCGATTGAGGTAGAACTGCGTGCGCTGATCCTGCGGCAGCACATACGTCCCCAAGCCCGCCTTGCGCGCGATCAATTTGTCGTTGACCAAACGCGCCAACGCCGTGCGGATCGTGTGCCGCCCCACCTGATAATGCTCGCACAATTCGAGTTCAGGCGGCAGCACTTCCAGCGGGCGCAAATAACCCGACTGGATCATCTGGCGCAGGTGATCTTCCACCTGATGATAGAGCGGCACGGGACTGCTGGTGTCTACAGGTTGAATGGCGAGCTGCTCAATGTCGATGGGTTGGGCGCGCATAGGCTTACACTTCACTCGTGCTGTGAACGGATACCAGAGCGCTGATCATATGACCGCGCCGATCTGCGTCAAGCGTTGACGCAAGCGCGCGATCTTCACGTCGTGCGGGGGCGCGCCATCATTGACCGCGATCGCCGCCG
>JBGSRB010000621.1:0-4493 GCA_041737735.1 Anaerolineae bacterium
GCGGTCGCTCAGATCGAGCGGATGCCGGGCGAGTGGGTGACGCTGACCGATGCGCCGGATGCCCCGCTGGAACGCGCGGCGGCTGGCTGGCAACCGTACAACCCGAATGCGGAACGCACAGCCGCACGCGGCATGGACATCGATTAGGCAGTTTGCCCCCGTCAAAATTTTCGATCCGCTGCGCGGAAAGGGGCAAAGCTAAGGACAGGCTGAAACACGCGCTACGCGCGGTTTCTCACGAGGCAAGCTTTGCTTGCCCCGCGACCGCCCTCAGTGACCAGCAAAACCTTAGATGGGGGACGACACCAAACACACCACCCGAAAACCGTTGAAGTTGTAACGGTAGAAAGGAAGGTAGTTGACGCGATACGCGGCGCGCGCGAGGTTCAGAAGATTAACCCACGAACCGCCCCGCAGCACACGGTCGTTATTAGAACTTATGTTCTCTGCGTCAGCAACCAATTGCGGATTGTCGTAGTCGGTCAAGCACCACTCCCACACATTACCGCTCATGTCGAACGCGCCGTAGGGCGACGCGCCCTGCGGATAGGCTGTGACGGGCGTCGTTTTACCAATGCCTAACTCCCTGGTATTACATTTTTTAGCATCAAACTCGTTGCCGTAGGGATACAGCAGCCCCTTCGTACCACGTGCGGCTTTTTCCCACTCGAACTCAGTCGGCAGGCGTACTGCCCATTGATCGATCTGACCCAAATCGAGACCGCCGCCCAACTTAAACGACAGCCAGCGGCAAAAAGCAATGGCACCGTACCAATCGACGTTCTCGCGCGGATGGTCGTCGATCTTCCATTCTTGTTCGCCGGGCTGCTTAGGTTGTCTACTCGCTAAACCTGCCCACCAGCGCGCATCTTGAAAGCCATCGTTGGCTTGGATAAAGCGCTCAAACTGGCTGTACGTGATCGGATATTTGGCGATGGCGAAATCATAATCAAGATCGAGTTTGCGCTTGTCATCCCCATACAAAAACTCGCCCGCTGGCACTTCGCACCATGCAAACGGATCGCCAATGATCGCGCGTATGGCGTCTGCGCTGGCTTCTAGTGGGGGCTTGACGGGCGCGACGGGTTGCGGTCGCACCTGCGCCGCAAGCCCATCGGGATCATGATCAGGATAGCTTTGCCAAAAGACCTGCAAGGCAGCCCACGCGGCGCTTTGGTTAGGGCGAGTCGCCATCAGGCGCAGCAGCGCATACTCTCGATCACGCTCAGCCGCTTCGATGGCATCCCAGACTTCGCGCTCGTGGGCGTCAAGGTCGAATACACGCGGCGCTTTGCCGCTGGCGCGGATCTCGGTCAGAAGCTGGCGCGCGCCTTCCCAGTCGGCGGCATCGAAGGCGCGATAAAACGCGCTGATCGCCGCGTGAACGTCGTAAGCGACAGGTGCAGGCTGGGGTTTGGTTGCCTCACTGCCACCCAGCGCGCGCACGATCTTGCTCACATCCGGGTGAAAATCGGGGTCGTCGCGCACGGTGGCGGCGTTTTGAAAGGCGAGTTCGCGCAGATCGATGGGCAGATCATCGGGCTTGGGCATGTGCGCGCCATCGACCAAAACCGGAATCACAGTACAACTATCCCGTTGCAGCGCCGTTTCGACTTCGATCCGCACAAAGTCGCCGGGCTGATCCAAGCGGCGCGCGCCGCTCTCGTCTCTGATGTCGAGCCACTGCTTGCCGATGACGACAAGCTGCACCTCACATTGAGCAACAGCTTCGCGCAGGATGCCGCGAAAATCTGCGCCCAGCGGGATGCTGTCCACATCTTTGAAAATAGCGTCTTTGCCGAAGGCGTCAACCAAACGATCATAAATCCGTCCAGCATCTTTGCGGCTGTCGGCACGGCGGTAGGAAATGAAAATTTTAGGCATAAGGCAGCGACTCGCGGGTGCTTAACGACACACCCCTTATTATGACGGTGGATCGTCAGCAGCGCAATGAAGGTTGCGCCGCCAGCGCTTGCTTACTCGACAGCACCAAAAAGTTCTGCCACCGTCAAAAGTTTCGATCCACTGCGCGGCGGAGATAGAAGTCAGGGGCTGGCTTATGGTACGACTGTGTCCATGCGCCCCTCAGTTACCAGCAAAACCTTAGATGGGAGTGGGTGACCATTACTCTGCGGACGACACAACCAACCGAAACCCCCAATTGCTGAGCCAGTTGTGCGGGAGCTCCCATTGGCGAGACGACGCGCGCGCGTCGTCTCGATCGAGGTACCACGAACCCCCGCGCAAGCACCGACCGCCGTCAGAGCGCATGTTCTCATTGATGGCTAGCAATTGTGGTTCGGCGTCAGCACTCAAGCACCATTCCCACACATTGCCGCTCATGTCGAGCGTGCCGTAAGGCGACGCACCCTGCGGATAGGCTGTGACCGACGTCGTTTTGCCAATGCCTGACTCTTTGGTATTGCCCTTCCGCTGGTCAAACTCATTCCCATACGGGTAGATCAAGCCCTGCGTCCCCCGTGCGGCTTTCTCCCATTCGAATTCGGTCGGCAAACGCACCAACCACTGATCGACTTGATCAAGATTGAAACCGCCGCCGAGTTGAAACGACAACCAGCGGCAGAAGGCGACCGCATCATACCAACTTACCCGTTCGCGCGGGTGGTCGTCGATCTTCCATGTTTGTTCTTTCGGCTGATAGGGCTGCACGTCCGCTAACCCTGCCCACCAGCGCGCATCCTTAAATCCATCTTTGGCTTGGATAAAGCGCTCAAATTGGCTGTACGTGATCGGATACTTGGCGATAGCAAAGTCAGGCAGCGTGAGGGTTTGGCGCCGTGCAGCATTTTCAATGTTATCATCGCCATAAATGAACTCACCCGCTGGCACTTCGCACCAGTCAAACGGATCGCCAATGATCGCACGCACACTCATTTCTCAACCCTTTCACTGCCTGCGCATACGCCGCATCCAGTGATCAGCACAACATTAGATGGGGGACGACATAACCAACCGAAACCCCCTGAAGTCGAGCCATTTAAGCGGGAGGCCCACGAAGCGCAACGACGTGCGCGCGCTGACTCGAAGGTTGATCCACGAACCACCGCGCAAGCACCGACTAATTTCAGAACGCATGTTCTCATCACGTACTAACACTTGCGGCTCGTTATAAGCACTCAAGCACCATTCCCACACATTGCCGCTCATGTTGAGCGCGCCGTAAGGCGACGCACCCTGCGGATAGGCTGTGACTGGCGTCGTTTGTCCAATGCCTGACTCTTTGGTATTACACTTTTGAGCATCAAATTCGTTGCCGTAGGGATACTCTAGCCCATTCGTGCCTCGCGCGGCTTTCTCCCACTCGAACTCGGTCGGCAGGCGCACCACCCACTGATCGACTTTATCGACATCGAAAACGCCACTGCGTCGAAACGACAGCCAGCGGCAGAAAGCAATGGCATCATACCAACTGACGTTTTCGCGCGGGTGGTTGTCGATCTTCAATTCCTGCTCGCCGGTCTGCTTAGGTTGTTCGTCCGTTAACCCTACCCACCAGCGTGCATCCTTAAAGCCATCTTTGGCTTGGATAAAGCGCTCAAATTGGCTGTACGTGATCGGATACTTGGCGATGGCGAAGTCATAATCAAGATTAAGTGTTCGACGTGGTTTTTCGTCATCATAATGATCATCGCTGCCCATGATAAACTCACCCGCTGGTACAGCGCACCACGCAAACGGATCGCCAATGATCGCGCGCACGGCGTCCTCGCTGGCTTCAAGCGGGTTCTTAGTGGGCGTTGGCGGTGGCGGCGGCTGTACGGTCACGTTTAGCATCTGGTTGATGTTATCCACGACGCGCTTGCAATCGGGTCGGAAATCAGGTTCACGGCGGATTTTCGCGCCGTTGCGCCACTGTAAATCGCGGATGCTGGCGGGCAGCACACTAAAATCGGGCATCTGCTCCAGCTTCATTACCAACACGGGAATGATCAGCTTGTTCAGGCGCAGCGCGTTCTCGATCTCGATGCGCACGAAGTCGCTATCTTGGGTGGCGCGCGCTTGCATGATGTCCGCCCATTTCGGACCGATCAAGACGAGAACCACATCATGCGCGTCAATCTGATCACGCAGATAGGTGCGAAAATCCACGCCAAAGGGAATTTCACCTACATCAATGAACACGTTGCCATCACCGAAATGCGTTTTCATCTCGTTGTAGATCGCGTCGGCAACAAATTCACTATCATCGCGGCGATACGAAATGAAAATTTTGGGCATAAGGCAGCGACTCGCGGGTGCTTAACGACACTCCCCTTATTATGGCGGCGGATCGTCGGCAGCGCAATGAAGGTTGTGTCGCCAGCGTTTGCTCAGCCGACAGCGCACGCGCCCCTGCTCATCACGTGCCAGTACCAAAAAGCCCTGCATTTCCACGCGCCCACCGGCTGCCAATTCTTCCGTCCACACGTCGATGAGTGCATCGATCACGCGGCGCACGTCGCGGTTGGGCAGGCGGGTGCGGCGTCCGATGG
>JBGSRB010000626.1:0-3012 GCA_041737735.1 Anaerolineae bacterium
TTGCCGCATGAGTCGGGCGTGCCGAAAGTGCTGCTTGATTGGGGCGGCGTCAGCATCATCGAACACATTATCAGCCTGCTGCGCGCCGCGTCAGTCGATCCGGTGATCGCCATCACGGGGCGCGCGGCTGAGGCAGTGCGCGATCACGCAGAAGCGGCGGGCGCGCACGTGGTGCATAATCCCGATTATGCGCGCGGCGAGATGCTCAGTTCGATTAAAGCGGGTTTGCTCGTGCTGCCGCCTGACGCCGACGCGGTGCTGATCGCGTTGGGCGATCAACCGCGCATCACGACGGACACCATCGCGCGCGTGATCACGGCGTATCAAACGGGCGGCGCGCTGATCGTAGCGCCTAGCTTCAACATGCGGCGCGGACATCCGATTTTGTTGGATCGTGCGTTGTGGGCGGAAATTCTAGCATTGCCGGAGGATGGTGCGCTGCGAACGGTGATCGACGCGCACGCTGATCACACCGCGTATGTGGTGGTGGACGACGACGGTGTGCTGCGCGATGTGGACACGCCCGCCGATTATGCCGCCGAACGCGAACGGGCGGGTTTGCCCCCGACTGACTCTACTGCTTGAGCCAGCCGATCAACCGATTGACCAAGTTACGTTTACGCGCCTGCCCCTGCTTGTATTCCAGCACAAGCTGCGCGGTCAAATACATCAACTCGTGGGCGTGCATCTGCGCGCCGTTGACCAGCACCCATTCGGGATCGAGCGCGCGCATATCCCGTGGATGGCGGTTATACAGCTTGACGTAAGCATTGGCGTAACTGTGCAGCGCTTGCTCAGACGTGATCTGCATGGTAGAACCCCACTCAATACGCATCGACACTCAATGGATTTATTTTAGCAAACATTTAGCAAAATGCTGCAATATTTCAGGCATTTTTCACGTTCTTCACAAGGACGAAGGAATCAAAGCGCTGGTGTGCCGCCCATGCACACCATACATATACGCCTGTCACGGCGGACGTGTATAATCAAGCAGGAACACCTAAGGAGTCGTTATGACATTCACTCGTGCTGATTACGAACACGCCGCTGACTTCATCCGCGCGCGCGACAGCCGTCCATTGGCGGCGGGCTTGGTGTTGGGATCGGGTTTGGGCGTGCTGGCGGATCAAATCTCGGATCGCGTGGTGATTCCTTACGCCGACATTCCGCATTTTCCGGTGTCTACCGTGCATGGTCACGCGGGACAGTTGGTGATCGGCACGCTTGAGGGACAAACCGTGATCGCGCAGCAGGGGCGCGCGCACTTCTATGAAGGTTACAGCATGGCGCAGATCACCTTCCCGATCCGCGTGATGCACTTGTTGGGCGTGCCAACGCTGATCCTGACCAACGCGGCGGGCGGCATCAACCCGAATTTCAAAGCGGGCGACATCATGCTGATCACCGATCACATTAATTTCGTGGGCATGGTGGGCAACAATCCGTTGATGGGCGCGAACGACGACTCGTTCGGCACACGCTTCCCCGGCATGGTGCATACCTATGATCGGCGCTTGCGCGACTTGGCGACCAGCGCGGCGGCGGAGCGCGGTGTCACGCTGCGTCAGGGAGTGTATGCGTGCTTCGCGGGTCCCTCGTTTGAGACGCCTGCCGAAATTCGGATGCTGCGCGTGCTAGGCGCCGACGCGGTCGGCATGTCCACCGTGCATGAGGTGTTGATCGCGCGGCACGCGGGCATGAGGGTGCTGGCATTCTCGTGCATCACCAATGAAGGCATTGACTCGATTGACGCGAACACGGAAACCAACCATGAGGAAGTGTTGGAAATCGGCGCGCGCATTATCCCGGTGATGACGGGTGTGCTGCGCGACGTGCTGCAGGCGCTGTAGCGATGATGAGCGTGGTTTTTCTGATCGAACAGGTCGCCGTCGGGTTATACATCCTGTGCGGCGCAGGCATCACGGTTTCGCTGTATCGGGTGCTGCGCGCGCACAGTGAATATCGCGGCACGTATTTTGAACTCGAACGGGCGTTGGCGCGCAATCGCCGCGCTGATAACCTGTCGAACGCGATCATTTTGCTTGAGCTGGTGCTGATCGTCGTCGGAATGCAGCGTGTGGTTGCGCCCGCCTTGCGCCAAACCATCGATATTCCCCAATCCGTGATCATGCAATCCAGCGATGGTGAGTTTCGCACGCCGACGCCGATTCCGTTCGGCGGGCAGCTTGACATCGACACCAGCGGCGTCGAGCTGCAACAGGCGGATCAAGTCAATATCATTCTGCCCACGCCCACGCTGACGCCGACGCCGGTCGGCACGATTGTGCCGAATACGCGCCCCGCCGAATGTGCTACGCCCGATTTGGTGTCGATGCAGATTCCGGCAAATGGCATGATCGTGTTCCAACCGCTGACGGTGATCGGAGTGGCATCGGCGGAAAATTTCGCGTTTTATCGCTTTGAACTGCGCGGCGCATCAACAGGCGGCAACTTTGCCACGTTGGGCGTGGATGGCACGCAGCCCGTGACCGAACTCGCACCGTTGGGACAATTCGCGCCCGGCTTTTACACGCCGGGGGAATATCAATTCCGCGTGTCGGTGTTCGACATCACGGGATCGCTGCAAGCATCCTGCACCGTGACGATCTTCATCAGCGAGCCGATCCCGACGCCGACGCCCTTGGTCGCGGAAGTGGAAGGCGCGCCCTAACGCGCCGCGTTAAGCTTCCCCCTCAGCCATTGCCTTAAGGGGTTGAGGGGTGAGAATGCCGCGTTTGCTCGGCAACTTACAAAAAAAGCTCTTGCCAAGCGTGGAGATTAATGCTAAACTCTCTCTACATTCAACTGCGGGCGTAATTCAGCGGTAGAATGCTTCCTTGCCAAGGAAGATGTCACGAGTTCGAATCTCGTCGCCCGCTCAACCCAAAACCTGCCGCGTGCAGGTTTTTGATTCCCCGATTCCGATTAGGCGTTCAGCACGCCGCACAGCATCTCGACGCCCACATTGCCGCCGCTGATCACGACGCAGGTCAGCGCGTCAGGCGGCAA
>JBGSRB010000637.1:0-8929 GCA_041737735.1 Anaerolineae bacterium
AGGCGCGCCCCCATACACCCGCTGCCAGCACACCGATCAGCCCAAGGGCAGCAAACGTCTGTAGCGGCGACCCATAGTCCGTCCGTCCGCGCGCGGCGCGATCAACTATGCGCGCGACACCCCCCGCGCCGAGCAAAGCTAACGCGGGCAGCATGGGCAGCCAATGATAATCGTAACCCTTCAACTGGATCAACATCATCGCCACACCGACGATCAGCCACACGCGCGCGATCCACCAGCGCGATCCGCGCGCGAACACGCCGATCAACGCCAACACGATCAGCACGCCCCAATGCAGCGCACGATGATAGAGCGCGACATTCGCCAAGCGCGCGAGTTCGTCAGTGTCCGCGAGACTATAGGCGGTGTAGCCCGCGGTCACGCTGATCGATTCCAGCAGCGCGTCCCACGCACCAATCGACGCAAGATAGAGCGCGCCGCCGATCAGCACAGCGAGTCCGCCGATGGCGAACGCGCCCACGTTCAGCAGGCTGGATCGCAGGGTGGGCGGTTGTTCGCTGCCAAAAACATAGGCTGCCACGATCACAGCGCCGAACGCCGCAAACGGATACTTAAACCACACGGTCACGCCCAACAGCGCGCCTGCAAGCAGCGCAAACAGCCACGCACGTTTCGACGTTCGCGCGGCTTCGAGCGCGCATACCACCGCCCCCACCATCGGCAGAATGGCGATGCCGTCGTTTTGCGTGAGTGTCCAAAAGGTTTCGCTGAAGTAGAACACGCCGAACAGCAGCGCCGCCCACAGCCCGACGCGATCCGACGCGCTGCGCCGCCCGATGCTGAACAAGCCCCACGCGATCAGCGGATAAATGAGCAGGTCGATCAGGCGCAGTGCTTCGACCGACCGCCCGAACAACGCCAGCGCGCCCGCATACACGTAAAACACGGCGGGCGGCTTGGGATTCCATAGGTCAACATAGGGCGCACGACCATCCAGCACGCCGCGCCCGATGGTGGCGAACTCGCCTTGATCGCGCCCTAGCGGATAGGTGATCACGGGCAGCGCTGCCAGCGTGATCAGCGCGATGATGATCAGCAGGCGGATGCGTGGACTCACCGCGCCGCCATGCGTAAGCCGCCGTCTAAGCGGATGGTTTCGCCACATGGATTTTGAGTTCAATACAAATAACGTGATCGTCTTGTGTTCAATCTAATCTACTTTAAGGCTTGAAGCGTTCCGTTCCGCGTAGGAACAAGATATTTTTTGACGAGTCTGGGTTTAGATCATTTTCATCACAACATTCCTCATTAGTTACAAAAAGCACACATGAGGCTTTCCCCTGATTTTGCGCGCTTGGATACTTGATTCCGTCAAGCCGCTCATTGTTCTTAAGCCTGAATATGTGCCTTATATATTCTGTAAAAACTTGCGTAGGGACATAGTCTATGTGTTCTTTCCCATCCTTTGTTACAGGCTTTTGTATATCTATTATGAAATGTTCTAGAAAATCAACCCCCCACCTTAAACTTCTCATTTTGTCGTCGAACAAACTAGGGCGTTTCGGTATAACTGTTAAATCCAGCACTTTTAAAGGTTTTATAATCTCAAACTTTGCTAACGTAGCAATTTTTGATGATAATTCAACGTCAGAATATGTCTCTTTCAAGGCTGTTTCTTTATCAAAAGCACCATAAAACATTGGAATGCCGGCAGGATTCATACGGTTGGCAGTAACTGAGTTCCCCAAAGGGGGTGTGCCAAGTTCTTTGCCTGTTTTGAAAACAGTGTTTTCTTCATGGATTCTAACGCGATAAAAGAAAGAGTTTTTATCAAACTGGCATACTGGACATAAAACAAGAACCTTACTTATTTCCTCAAGCACAAGTGCTATAGGAATCGTCTCAAGAGTAAGCTCATCTTCAAATTCGTCAGGCTGTTCCGTAGAAACCCCAAAATTTTCTTTTATACCAAGAAAGAGGTATCGAGTGTGATGTTTTACATGCTCGCTAAAATTACGCCAACTCGCTAACAATACTTCGTCATGCCCGGCAAGCTTCGGGAAAAAGCCTTCACCTCGCTTGATCCAAGCTTCATCAGGAACAATAGATAAGATATCTAAAAGCAATTTCTCATCAATTATATCTAATTCACTAATGTATCCGTTAGTCAATAAGTCGTAGGTATCGTTTATAACCATCCCTGTCCATTCTTCATCTTCATAGTCCCAAGAAATTCCTTCATCTCGAGGGTCAGGATTCCACTCAAATAAGATACTTCTAAAAATTAAGTCCCCTACTTCGTGAAGAGGGGCGGCAATTAAAAACTGCGAACTCCTTTTGCAGTAATCACATGAGGTATTTACCGCGTTAGCCGCTATATAGTCTTTAATTGCATAATCTTCAAAACATTGGGCGCACACAAATTTGTCAGATTGAGCTATTGAGTACTCATTCATAAACCTATACCGTTCCTTTGAACAGTCGCTATATTCTGTTTTGTGCAGTTAAATTATCGACTCGCCATGCGTAAGCCGCCGTCTAAGCGGATGGTTTCGCCGTTGAGCATCTCATTCTCGATAATCGCCTGCGCCAAGCGCGCGTATTCTTCCGGCTTGCCCAAGCGCGGCGGAAACGGCACTTGCTGACCGAGCGACTCGCGCGCGGCTTCGGGCAGGCTTGCCATCAGCGGTGTGTCGAAGATGCCCGGCGCAATCGTACACACGCGAATGCCATCACGGGCGAGATCGCGCGCTAAGGGCAGCGTCATGCCCACAATGCCGCCCTTCGACGCGCTGTAAGCCGCCTGCCCGATCTGCCCATCGAATGCCGCCACCGACGCCGTAAGGATGATCACGCCGCGTTCGCCGCCGTCCGTGGGCGCATTGCCCGCCATCGCCATCGCACACAGGCGCACCACATTGAACATGCCGATCAGGTTCACACGGATCACCTGCTCGAACAGATCAAGCGGATGCGCGCCGTTCTTGCTGGTGGTGCGTAACGCGACGACGATCCCCGCGCAGTTGATGTTGATGTGCAGCGCGCCAAAGTGATCGAGCGTCTGGTTGATGGCGTCGCCCACCTGCGCTTCGTCGGTCACGTCGGCGCTGACCGCCAGCGCATTTTCGCCTAATTCAGTCGCCAGCGCCCCCGCGCGTTCGGCGTCACGGTCGAGAATGGCGACCTTCGCCCCTTGTTCGACCAAGCGCCGCGCCGCCGCCGCGCCTAAACCGGAAGCCGCCCCCGTGATCAAAGCCACGCGATTGTGCAATTCCATGAGTTTTATCCTTAAGTTGTTAGCTCGACGTTTAGCTGATCACCAGCAGCAGCATGAACCCATCATAACTCTTGCTACCCACAGTTTGTAGCGCGGTCGCCTGCACGCGCGGTTCGTCAGCGACACGCTCGATCAAGCGGCGCACGCCCTGCACCCGCGAATCCGCGTGATCCGCCTGAATGACTTCGCCACCGCGCACGACATTATCGACGATGATCACGCTGCCCACGCGCGCCAGCTTCAACGCCCACTCGAAATAGCCCGCGTTATTCTCTTTATCGGCGTCGATAAAGATGAAATCGAACGGGGCGACGCCTTCAGCGGCAAGCTGTTCTAACAAGTCTAGCGCCGCACCCACGCGCACCTCGACGCGATCCCCAACGCCCCCCTGGGCGATGTTGTGCCGCGCGACTTCGGCGTGATGCGGATCGAGTTCCAGCGTGATGATCTGCCCGTCAACGCCGATCGCACGCGCCAACCAGATCGTGCTGTATCCGCCGAGTGTTCCCACTTCCAGAATACGCCGCGCGCCCACACTTTGCGCCAGCAGCATCAGCAGCTTACCCTGATTCGGCGCGACGTTGATCGCGGGCAGGTTCTGCGCTTCGCTGTAACTCAGCGCGTGATCGAGCGCAGCATCAGCGCCGAGTAAAGCATCATTGAAGTAAGCATCGACTTGCGTCCATAAAGTTTCGGTCATGCTGTGCCTTTCGGGGCAGGAAAAATAGTTTGTTCACGAAAAACTCAGATGTTTTTCGGGTTGAAAAGCGCCACACTGCGCGTATAATACACATAATCACGGTCCCGTAGCTCAGTGGTAGAGCACCCGCCTTTTAAGCGGAGTGTCGTAGGTTCGAATCCTACCGGGATCAAAGCCCTATCTCTTATTCTCGTCCTGCGCCCCAACCTCAACACGCTTACATTACTCTGAGTTAAGCTACTTTACCTTCATTTCAGCAACCAACTTCCGGAAGTTAATCCATCCATCCCCACAAGTGTTCATTTGCAATAGAATATTCTACTCGTAGCGGTTCTGCCAGCGCCACATAAACGAACTTCTCGATGGTGCTGTCTACAGGGGAATATCTATAATCCGCCTATGCCTTATTTGCAGCCGATAACACGATAGCACTCATCCTGATTGTTTCGGTATGCGGCGGTGCGCACATGCGCTTATTCCTGATCGAACTGACCTTATACTCACCATAGCGGGAATAGCGATCCAGATCGAGTCAAAGTGATCATTCTGCTATTCATCGATTTGCGTTTGTGCTGCTCTTATTTCTGCTTCTTGTGCTTCTGCTTGATCTACATCTGCGAAGATTACCAACGCGCTCATCTGGGCTTCCGTCGGGCGGACGAAGGGACGCGCTCTACGAATTTTCGCCCAGGCATTCTCGGGTGTTTCGCCCATACTAATGAAGTAGGCAGCCACCATCGCCGGACCACGCCCCAGCCCTTCCCAACAATGGATGTAAACTGAGCCACCCTGCGCGACTTCATTGCGGATGAAATCCACCCCTAGTTGTAAATCAGCCTGTGTGGGCGGGGTATCATCAATTGTCGGCAGTTCCAGATAATTGAGGTTGGTTGCGCCCACCTGATCGGCATAGCTGTATTCATCGCGCATGTTGATAATGCCCGTCACGCCAGCCTGCGCCAGCTTGATTAAATGCCGCCGCGCGGGTTGACCACCCAGTATTATCTGTGGGGAGATGCGGTTGTAGCGCCCGACGGGATTATTGCCAAACGTCCGGCGGAGTTTATCTAGCCCGGCTAACAGTGCCAGCCACAAACCCTGCTTGTGTACCTGCCGAACCACCCGCTTAAATTCTGTCCATCCGTTAAATTGCGCCATCTTTTTTCTGTGCTTTCTGCTAATTTGGCACGGCAACCGTCAGCGCACGCGGGATCACCTCGGCACTGGTGCGCTTGCCACGCTTATGATAATCGCCGTCAATCGCCATCACCTGATTAGCTTGTGTGCGAATTGTCACTTTGCGCGCTTGCCAATGGTTGATGCTGTCAGCATCCTGCCGACTGCGCCGGAACACAAATTTCCAGATGCCACGCAACAAGTAGGGCAACTCTATACTTGGCACAAGGATGACATCCAGCTTGCCATCATCCATCAACGATTCACCAATGAGCTTCACATTCGGGATGCCGACATTCACCGAGTTACAGATGAGGCACGTCACACCATAACGCACAACTTCCTCATCATCCAACGTCAGGTGATAGCGCGTCGGGCGCAAGTCGCGCAGTTGGCGCCACGCCGCCAGGAAATAAGCCCCACGTCCGAATCGCCGCTTCTCTTCGCGCTTTGCGCCGACAGAAATCTGTGCCTCATAGCCGATGCCTGCACGCAGTAACAGTGTTTTGTTATCCATTTTTGCTACGTCAATGGTGCGCGTGTGATAATCACCGGTCGCCAGCGCCTTGAGGATAGTCATTAAATCGGTCGGGAAGCCCAGCTCCACCGATAGCACATTAGCCGTGCCGCCGGGCAGAATCGACATCAGCATCTCTTCACCCAGCAGTCCTTCCGCCACTTCGCGCACTGTGCCATCTCCGCCCGCTGCAATCACAAGATCATAGCCGTCCGCACATGCGCTTCTTGCAGAATCGCGGGCATCGCCGTCGCCGTGGGTTTCGTAGACATCCCATTCAATCGTAGGATATGCTGCCATCGCATCTTGGATGGCGTGTTGAGTATTGTTGTTCGTGCCGGAAACAGGGTTCAGCACTACACGGACTTTTTTCACAGATGTTCGTCTTTCTGGTAGTGTTGCTCAACGCGCTTCATTATGTCGCTGACTGCGCGGGAATACCTGACAAAAACTTGATGCTTCATCATAAATCATCTAAGGGGGAGCGCCAAAAGATCATTTGTACAGCTTCATCCACTCTTTGAAAATTGATGATACGGCTGTGATCTGAAGTTCCTAGCGGGATCACTGTACCGTTACAGGGAAGTTGCTTTACAATCAAGCAAAATCGGGTGTATGATTCCGCTTAGCGTCAATGTAAATAGGCACAGCAGCAATCAATGACTAACGGTTCGCAAGAGCCAAATTTACCAACCTACCCAATTGTTGCCAGCAATTGATCCTCTAAAACCCCGCTGAGGGCTGACTTAGAGTCGTGTCTTCAATTGACCACCGTGCTGACAACCTAAGTTCGTTTTTGCCCGTTGTGTTGTGCCGCGTCGGGGCATGTTAGCGTGCCAACATAACAGGGATGCACTACCGCTCGTTAACCAACCAATAGGGTGAAATTCGCATGTTTAGTTTGAGAAGGCTGCTCGTCGGCACGCCGTTAGCCACCAATCAAGCCATCCACCAACGCCTGACCAAAGTCAAAGCGCTGGCAGTGTTCTCATCTGATGCTTTATCATCCAGCGCTTACGCGACTGAAGCGATTCTGCTGGTCTTAATCGCAGCCGGATCAGGCGCATTGGCGCTTTCGATGCCGCTGGCACTCGGCATCGCAGCGCTGCTGTTGATCGTTTCGTTTTCCTATTTCCAAACCATTCACGCTTACCCGAATGGCGGCGGCGCCTACATCGTGGCGAAGGAAAATCTCGGCACGATGCCCGGCTTAGTTGCCGCTGCATCGCTGCTGATCGATTACACCCTAACCGTCGCGGTTAGCATTTCGGCGGGCGTGGCGGCGCTGACTTCAGCCTTTCCCGCGCTGGCGGATGCGCGCGTGCTGATCGCGCTCGTCATTGTCGCTTTTATCACGGTGATGAACCTGCGTGGTGTGCGCGAAAGTGGAACCTTCTTCGCCATCCCCACCTATGCGTTTGTCGTGGGCATTCTGGTGATGCTGGCATATGGCATCGTGCGGATTCTAACGGGCAATGTTCCCGATGCCGTGACAGAACAAATCATCACCCAAGAAGGCAGCCAAGCCGCTTCTGGACTAACCCTATTCCTGATCTTGCGGGCGTATGCGGCGGGCTGCACCGCGCTGACCGGCGTCGAGGCGATCTCGAATGGCATTCCCGCCTTCAAACCACCGGAAAGCCGCAACGCCGGACAAACGCTGATCGTTATGGTGGTGCTGCTGGTGACGATGTTCGTGGGCATCACCTTTCTGGCGAATCACTTCCCGATCACCGTAGGCGGAGAAGAAACGGGCAAAACCGTGCTGGCGCAGATCAACGCGCAGGTGTTCGGTGAAGGCAGCTTGCTTTACTTCTACATCCAGTTGGCGACGCTGCTGATCTTGTCGCTGGCGGCGAACACCGCGTTTGCGGATTTTCCCCGCTTGGCGTCGCTGATCGCGCAGGATCGCTATCTGCCGCGCCAGCTCACCAACTGGGGCGATCGACTGGTATACAGCAACGGCATCATCGCGCTGATGGGGCTGGCAAGTGTGCTGATTGTGCTGTTCGGCGCGCAAGAACATAACCTGCTGCCGCTGTATGCCGTCGGTGTGTTCATCAGCTTTACGCTGTCGCAGTCGGGCATGGTGATCCATTGGCTGCATCAGCGGCGCAGCGCGGAATTTCGCATGACCAACGGCTGGCGTTTCAAGATTGCGCTCAACGGCGTGGGCGCGATCAGCACGGCGGTGGTCGGCGTGATCTTGATGGTGACGAAATTTGCTGAAGGCGCGTGGATCGTCATCACAGCGATACCGATCATGGTCGCACTGTTCATCATCATCCACCAGCATTATCAGACGGTCGCGCGGTCGCTGACGTTGGAGGGCATTTCGCCACGTCCCTTGAGCTTGTCCGCCGAAGTGCGCCAGCACACCACCATGATCGTGTTGATGAACAGCCTGAATCGCTGTTCGCTGCAAGCGCTCGAATATGCGCTGCGCGCATCAGATCGGGTGCATGTGTGCAGCATCGAAACTGATCCGGCAATGACGGCGCGCTTGCGTCAGCGCTGGGCGCAATGGGGCTTAGAGGCTATTCCGTTGGATATTGTTGAGTCGCCCTACCGCGAGATCAGCCGCCCGCTGCTGGATTATCTGCATCATTTCGATGATGGCGTGCTTCCGGCGATGGTGGTGCTGCCTGAATTTGTCGTCAGCACGTGGTGGCATCATCTGCTGCACAATGGCACCAGCAGCACCATTCGCGATGTGTTGTATCACGATCATCTCGCACGCGGTCACGGACGACCCGTGATCACGGTCCCCTATCGCATCGGTGATGAGCCATATGAGCCGGAAGTGGTGGGCAGAATCACGGCGGAGTAACTTGTACAATCGTCAGGGGCGACCTTCCTGATAAAGTAAGGTCACCCCTTGATTGGAATGTCTAGAATCCGCTCATGTGGCTGAGATCAGCGCGATCAGCCAGCAGCGCGGCGACTGCTTGCAGCGTGCCGAGTCGATTGGCGCGCACGGCGGGATCGTCGGCGTTGACCAGCACCGCGTCAAAATAGGCGTTGATCGTCGGCACGATGGGCGCGAACGCGCTCAGCACTGCGTCCACGTTGGCAGCGGGATCGATCTGCGCGTTGATCGCGCTGACGGCGGCATTCAGCGCGCCTTCTTCGTCGTGCTGGAACAGCGCCGTGTCCACCGTATGATCGGCTGACTCGCCGCGCGTGATGCGCACACAGCGCGCATACGCATCGAGAATTTGCTCCCAGTCGGAACGCGCTGCCCATGTCGTCAGTTCGCGCACCGCCACCAGCGCGCGATGCGGATTCGCCGCCTGCG
>JBGSRB010000651.1:0-5563 GCA_041737735.1 Anaerolineae bacterium
GGGCGCGAAGTCGATCGCGTGCTGCTGCGCGTGCTGCCGGATTAGGGAATTTTTCATAAGGAATCGCACGTTTCTTTTACCTTTATCAACTATAATCAGTTAAGCAAGCCTTGACAGTTTATTGAACGTAAATGTGCGGCATGACTTCCAAGACACTGTTAATCATTGAAGATGATGCTTCAACTCGCATTCTGCTGACCAAAATCGCAGAATCGCTCGACTACGTTGTCGCCGGTGCGAAGGACGGTGAACGTGCGCTTGCTTATCTGGCAGAGCATACACCCGACATCATTCTGCTTGATCTGCTGCTGCCTTTGATGTCGGGACAGCAAATTCTCAATTATATCTATGCCGATGAGCGCCTGACCCAAACGCGCGTCGTCGTGCTGACCGCGCACGGACCCCTAGCCCGTGAACTGCAGCTGCGCCCGCACGATCAGGTGTTGATCAAGCCAGTCCACGCCAACCTCATTCGTCAAAGCATTAGCTGAACGCAGGCGCATTTCGCCGTTTGCCTCTATACTTTGTCCACGATCCATATGCGACATTCTGTATTCATGAGGAAGGGACGGATGGACACTGTAAACGAAACCCGCGCGATTGACAGCCTGAGCGCTCACGAGTTTACCGTGCTGCTCGACGGCGAAACCGTTCAAGGTGTGTTCCGCATCACCGGCATGACGCCGTTCAAGCTCGAAAGCAACCCCGCCCAAACCAAGTTGGTGCGCGAGTCGTTCACGCTGGCGAAGTTGGTGCAGCGTGATGCAGCGCTGCCGTTCAACCGCTGGTTGCGCGCCACCATCGACGCCAAAGACGACATCGACCGCCCCATGCGCACGCTGGAAGTGGTGGCGCTGGATGAAGGTGAAGAAACACGCCGCTGGGTGTTCAAAGGCGCGTGGATCGCCAGCATCAGCTATTCCGACTTCAATAGTTCCAGCGCTGAACTGGTCGAAGAAATTGTGCAAGTTCATTACGCTGATCTTGAGGTGCGCTGGGGCGACAACGTGACTCAGCCCGCGAGTTAAGCAGACGTTGGTGCAGCCAGCAGGCGAGGCGACGGAACAGCGCGGAAGGCGCACCGTCGCCTTTGCTTTGCCCGCGCTGAATCCACCCCGAAGTGCCTAGCTCGATGTAGGACATTACGCGCATTTTACACATTTCTCACGTGTTTCTAGCGCAAACAGCGTATGATCTTGGGTAATTGTGCAAGCTCATCACCCAAGGGAAAGGTCAAGCGCGATGTTTTTCGATCCGACTTATCTACTGCTCGTGGCGCTGCCCACGTTGATTCTATCGCTGGCGGCACAGGCGTTCGTCAGCTCAGCCTACCGTAAGTGGGGCAACACGCGCAACGGCAGCGGCAGCAGCGGTGTGCAAACCGCCGAGCGCATTTTCGCCAGCACCAATGTGGAACGGCTGGCGCTGGAAGGCACACCGGGACGCCTGACTGATCACTACGATCCGGGTCAGCATGTGGTGCGCTTATCGGAAAGCATCGCCACCGTGCCGAGTGTGGCATCGATGGCGGTGGTGGCGCATGAACTCGGTCATGTGCAGCAGCATCAAGAGAACTCGGTGCTGATTCAGATGCGTACCCTGCTGGTTCCCGGCGTGCAGATCGCGCCGCAGATCGGCTACATTATGATTTTCGCTGGCTTGTTCTTAGAACTGACGGGCTTGATCTGGTTAGGCATTATTCTGTTCGGCGTGATGGTCGTGTTCATGCTGCTGACGCTGCCCGTCGAGATCGATGCGAGTCGGCGCGGGCTGGCGCTGCTGGAACAAAGCGGTTTGATGGTGTCGGCGGAAGATCGGTCGGGTGCGCGCGCGGTGCTGACGGCGGCGGCGCTGACCTATTTTGCGGCTGCCATCGGCGCGGTGCTGCAACTGCTGTACTTCGTCTCGTTGGCGGGGCGCAGCCGCAACTAAACGCGCGCCATCATGGGGCGATCCGTCTGATCGCCCCTTTTAACCCCCCTGAACCCTAGACAACCCATAAGCGTTGTGCTGCGTCCACTATTGTTACGTGATCCGCAAGGCTGTACAATTTAGACAAGAGCAGGGCAACGCCGCTGCATCAGGCAAGCAACGAACGGACGAGCAATCATGAGTCGATACGCGCGCATCACCGCGCAGAATGCCGCACGCCTCACGCAGATCGCGCAGGCTGCTTGTGGCTTTATCACGAAATTGACGTGGTCACCGGATGGTCAGCGCTTGGCGGTGGCACATGGCGATGGTGTCGCGCTGTGGGAAAACGGCTTCGGTGGCGAACCCACGCGCAGCTTGAGCGATCACACCGCGCCGGTCAAAGGCTTGTGTTTTAGTCCCGATGGCAAAATTTTGGCGACTGCCAGTGCCGATACCACGGTGCGCTTGTGGATGGCGGGCGAAACGCGCGCGTTCTACATCATGCGGGGGCATGTTGACGCCGTGAACTGCGTCGCGATCAGCCCGGATGGGCGGGTCGTCGTCAGCGGCGCGGGCGATGGCACGGTTCGCATCTTCGATATGAGCGACAGCATGGGCAGCGCGGCGCTGCTGCATCACGAGCAGGAAGTGACGTGTGTTGCTTTCGGCTTAGGCGGATCGGTGCTGGCAACGGGTGGATGGGATAACCGCGTGTGCCTGTGGGATGCGCGCACCAAAACGCTGCGCGCGTGCATTGGCACGGAAGATTGGGTGCGCGATCTCGCCATCAGCCCCGACGGACGCCTGATCGCGGTCGCATCGAAGGACATGCACCTGCGCATTGCCGACATTGAAACGAGTATAACCTACGCCGATATCGACGCGCACTGGGGCGGTGTGGATAGTGTAGTGTTCAGCCCTGATGGGTCGCTAATCGTCAGCGGCGGGCGCGATCAGCGCGCATGTGTATGGGACAGCGCCAGCGCCGATCTCTTGGTGCGCCTAGAGGGTCACAGTAAACCCGTGTTGAGTGTCGCATTTCATCCGGCGGGGAATTTGATCGCCACTGCCAGCGGCGATAATACCGTGCGGCTGTGGGGTGTGCTGGAAGCTTAAGCTAGGCGTAGGCAAGCGAAAATACATGCCAACCTGTTTGCGTGTTGGCATGTGTAGAAGGCTAAAGTCTCGCGCTGGCAACGTGCTTAAAGCGCGTTGACCAGCACCATCACCGCCAGCAGCGCGGCGGCAGCAGCGAACACGGTAAACAGCAGCAGCGGCGACACGTTCACACGTGGTGCGCCGGTTGCAACTGTCGAAGTGTTCGACGATGCGACACGTAGTTGTTCGTTCACTGTATTCAACATGGCGCGCGCGTGCGGGTTATCGGGATGAACGCGCAGCAGCGCATTCAAGACATTCCGGCGCTCGGTCAGCGACGCCGTAACGTTCGCGACAATCCACAACGCTTTAACATTGCGCGCGTCTTCGCGCACCACTTCTAGCGCAATTTCACGCGCTAGCTCAAAATTACGCTGACGGGCATATTCCGCCGCGCGGTCGATCAACTGTTCGTGCCGATCCATCGTCAATACTCCGTAAGTGTTCGCCTCACTTTACGGTTTTCATAATAACACTTTTGTCAAGATTTATACACATGACTTTAGTCATAAACGCGCGCTTGCACCTTAAAATTCAGCAAGCTGTGATTTTTGGGGGACTGTCTGCCAGCAGATTTCCGCGTGTTATGGTTGCCGTAACGGGATTTGCGCTATACTGATTAAAACAGATGTTCTTTATGAGTATCTGCTGAACCTCAGTCAGGAGGGTAAACTCATGTGCCGCAATATCCGACCGCTTTACAATTTTGATCCACCCACCAGTGACGATGAAATGCGCGCGGCAGCGCTGCAATACGTGCGTAAGGTGAGCGAGGTTCAACAAGCCGTCACAAGCCAATGAAGCCGCATTTGCGCGCGCAGTCGAACAGATCGCCGCCGCCACCCACCTGCTGCTTGCGGAGTTAGAAACCAGCGCGCCGCCTAAGAGTCGCGCAATCGAAGCTGAAAAAACACGCGCGCGTAATCGACAGCGGTTTACGCCTTGATGTGCGCCATGAATGAAAGCGCGTTCAAAGGATGATCGCTATAGTATAGCGACAATAAAATGTCATACATGTTTTTAAGGAACGATCACACTATAATCACCGCAGCATCCGCCACGGTTACGCCGATTACGCCGGCTGATGTGCAGCGCTATCACGACGACGGTTATCTCGTGGTCGGACCTTGCTGTCCACCCACACAAGGATGAACACGCCATGAGCAGAGGTAGTCGTCCCGCGCGGATGAATCGGTTTTATCGCGTCATGCGTCGCTTATCACCCACCACCGCCAGCCTGCTGTACCATGCCACCAGCGCCCAACGCGCGGCGGTGGCGTTCATGATCATCGGCTATCTGATCACGCTGGTGGGTTTTCGCACCACCAGTGAAGCGCTCGATCTTGTCACGTTTATGCGCGAAATCTATGCCAATTTAGGCATCGAGCTGATCAGCATTGGCTTAACTGTGCTGGTGATCGAACGGCTGACGCGGCGCGAAGTCGAGCGCGAGCGCATCACCGAGCTGATGATCCAGATGCGGAGTCGCAGTGATGTTCTGGCACTGCAAGCGGTAGAACTACTGCGTTTGCGTGGGGCATTGCGCGATGGCAGTTTGAGTCAGGCTAATTTGGTGGGCGGCAATCTGGCAGGGGCGGATTTATCTCAGGCGAGTCTGATCGGTGCGCGCATGGCAAACATGAATCTCGAAGGTGCGAACCTATTTCAGGCGCAGCTCACCAACACCGACCTGAGCAATGCCAATCTGCGGCATGTCAACTTCGTCAACGCCGATCTGGAAAGCGCCGATTTCTACGACAGCGATCTAACCTATGCGGTCTTTAGATCGCCCTTCAAGGGTGTTTGGGGACAATTGATCGAAGCGACCTTTAACAGCGAAACCGTGCTGCCCGATGGTACAAACTGGACGCCCGAAACGGATATGCGCCGTTTCACCAATCCCGATTATGTCGATGCGACGGGTAAACTCGCTTATTGGCGTTCGCATGATCCGCAATCGCCCGCTTACGGCGGCGCTGATCATGCCGATGATGCGTAAAGTGGGCGTGCAGGGCGCATCACTCAGGATGCGCCCCGAAGCTGCACCTTAGAACGGGCGCGCCTGCACGAAATTGAGCAACACGAGATTGCGTCCGCAGTCGTTCGCCGTGAATTGAAGCTGCACCTGCTGCGAAATCACCGTTCCCGCGCCTGAGCGTAGTTCGACCACATAGCTGTTTCCGCTGAGGGTGTTGCTCAGCGGCACTTCCCAACCCGCCACGCCGTAGAGCGTGTTCGAGCCGCTGATGGTCGAGAAGTCGATGCCGCTGCCGAACACATGCACACGCACGCCCGTCAGCGGTTGATTGTTCACATCGAACACCTGCCCGCCTACGCCCTGCCACGCACAACCCGCCGTGTTAGCGAAATTGAGCGTGTAAACCGGATTTTCGCGCAGCGCGAACGGGAACGGCGACGGCGGCGGTTCGGTGGGCTGCGGCGTGAAATTGATCGCGGTGGCGACGGGCTGCGTCGGCGGATCGGTCGGCAG
>JBGSRB010000652.1:0-1500 GCA_041737735.1 Anaerolineae bacterium
GCGCGAAGGCATCGGCACGATTTACGGCAGCGCGTTGGATACGCAGTTCAGCGGCGCGCTGGTGATCACGCGCAGCCCGTTGACCGCCTTCACGCTCGACGTGATCGAAGCGCAGTACTTGGGCGGCGTGATCGCGCCCAGTTTCGAGCCAAGCCTGCTGCCCGCTGTGCTGGCGCTCGACGCGGCGATCCTGCTGACGGAAGGCTTCGGTTCCGCGCGCATGAGTACCGCCATCTATCAATTTCTGGATGAGATCGAAGGGCGACCGGCAACACTCGACGCGATCACGCCTGATCCGTTGGCGGCGCGTCGCCCCGAATTGATCGTCAATGTGCCGTTGTCGCCGGGCGAACGTCCACCCGAACCCGACTTCAACACGCGCATCGATGTTGGTCTGCCTGTGCGTTTGGCGCGTGGCTCACAGGCGGGCGCAGGCGGTGTGGTCATCGGTTTGCCAAAAACACCTGTTTTGATGGACAATGGACTGCGAGTTGACTGCGCTCAAGTCGAACTCGTCACAGGTGAACGACTCATGGTGCCATTAGCGAATATTGAGGTTGACGGTGCATAATCAGGCGCATGTGCTGCCGCCATCACAGGGGGATTTATGAGCAATCGTAATGATTTCGATTTCGACTTCGACGACGACGACTTTTTGAACGACGACTCCGACCCATTCGGAGGCGATTTGGACGATGACGATCTCCCTGCTAATTTGGGCGACGACTTCGATAGCGATATGCCTTCGCTTGACGACGAACCGGAGGAACGACGCGGCAACAGCGCGTTTGTTATCCTCGCCGCCGTGATGATCCTCGTGTTCATCGGTGCGCTGGCGGTGGTTCTGTTCCTCGCCACGCGCGACACAGGGCCCAGCGACTTAGAGCTGACCGCCACGCAGGTGGTGCTGCTCAATCAAACGGTGGAGGCGCAACTTGCCGAAACCGCCACGCAGAATTTGCTCAACGTTCAGTTGACGCAAACCGCGCTGGCGTTCTCGCCCACGCCCACCGCAACCTTCACGCCATCACCCACCGAGCCGCGCCCGACGGTCACGCCGACGCCAACGCTCAACGAAACCGAATTGGCGAATCAAACCTTGGCGGCGGCGTTCATCGGCACGCAAACGGCGGAAGCCAATGCGACGCCTATCACTGCCGCGCAAGTCGCGCCCACTGAAGCGCCACCCGTCGGCGCGCTTGATCTCAACACCGCGTTCTCAACCGAAGTCGCGTTCGCCACGCAAGCGGGCGCGCTCAATTTCGCGCTGTTCGGGACGCAAGTCGCGCTTGCTACGAGCGCAGCCGGCGGCGAACTGACGGAAGATCAAGAAAGTCAATTGCAAGATGCGCTGGTCGCCACCCGTGCGGCGGCGCTCAGCGGCTTTGATGCCGTGGCGACGGCAGGCGCGTTCATCGATGCAGAACTGGATCGCCTCGCGCTGAACGATCCCGAACTGGCGGAACTGCTGCGCCAGGTGCGTCCGGCTGCTGTCGGCAC
>JBGSRB010000667.1:0-3011 GCA_041737735.1 Anaerolineae bacterium
GCCCGATGTGCCAACCGCCAGCGAGATGATCCCCGGTTCGACCGCGCCTACACCGACCGCGCCCGCCGCTTGATCGCCGCCGCCACCGACAACGGGCGTTCCGACTTTGAGTCCGGTCAGTTCAGCGGCGCGCGCGCTGACCACACCTGTGATTTCGCTGCCTTCGGCAAGACGCGGCATCCACGACGGGGGGATGTCGAGCGCGGCGATCACTTCGTTCGACCATTGGCGGTTCGCCACATCGAGCAGCGATGTGCCGCTGGCGTCCGACATATCCATGACGTAATCACTGGTCAGCATGAAGCGGATATAATCTTTCGGCAGCAGCATGTGCGCCGCGCGCGCGAATACGTCGGGTTCGTTGTCGCGCACCCACACGATCTTGGGCGCGGTGAAGCCCGTTAGCGCGCGGTTGCCCGTCAGTTGGATCAAGCGCTCGAAGCCGACTCGCGCGGTGATCGCGTCGCATTGCGCTTGCGTGCGCTGGTCATTCCACAGGATTGACGGACGCAGCACAGCGCCCGCATCATCCAGCAGCACCAAGCCGTGCATCTGCCCGCTTAAGCCGATAGCGGCGATCTCGTTCGTGCCGATCTGCGCGATCACCGCGCGGATCGACGCCGCCATGCCTTCCCACCAATCCGCCGGATTTTGTTCGCTCCACAGCGGCTTGGGTGTGCTGATCGGCTGTGGTGTGGAATGCGACGCGATCACCGTGCCGGTTTCGTCGATGATCAACGCTTTCGCGCCCGTTGTGCTGATGTCTAAACCAAGTAAATAAGTCATGATTGCGAAAACTCCCGCGTATGAAGAAGCAAATTGGGTTGATTATAGCACCGCGTGGCGGGTGCTGAATTGTCGTTTGTCCCAAATTCGAGTATGATTTTCGTCAAACGCGCACGCGGAGGAACAACCATGAGTCTTTTCAAAGACAGCGACATCGGGTCGCGCTTTGCTAAACTGCGGCAGGCAGATGACGCCGAAGCCGAAAAGCCCGTCGATCACGACGAATCCTATCGGATTCGCGCGCGCATGGTCGGCGTGCTGCTGCGCGATGCGCGCGTGAAAGTCGGGCGCAGTGTTGCCGATTGCGCGCGCCTGCTCAACGTGACGCCTGAACACATCGAACAATGGGAAGTTGGCGATGCTGTGCCATCGCTGCCCCAGTTGGAGATTCTCGCGTTTTTTCTCGGTGTGCCGATCAGCCATTTTTGGGGCATCAACACGTTGGAGAAAACCGAACGCGACCTGATCGCCACGCAATCGGATTATCTCACCCTGCGCGACCGCATGATCGGCGCGCTGCTGCGTTTGGCGCGTGAAGATCAAGCGCTGTCGCTAGATGACGTGAGCGAACAAACGGGCATCACGCCGGAACAATTGACGCAATATGAAACAGGCGAATTGCCGCTGCCCATGCACGAACTCACGGTGATTTCCAACGCACTGGGCAAGAACATCACCTATTTTCTCGAAAGCAGCAGTCACTTGGGCGTTTCGCTCACCCAGCGCGAAGAATGGCAGCACTTCACGCGGCTGCCGGAAGACATCCGTCGGTTTGCCGCTAACCCGCTTAACGTCGGCTTTATCGAGATCGCCATTTTGTTCAGCCAGATGCCCGCCGACAAGTTGCGTAAAGTCGGTGAAAGCGTGCTGAACATCAGCATGTAACTTCGCCATCACCCGATTGAGAGAGGGCAAACACCCGATGAGCAGCGCACAAGATTTACAACAAAAAGGCGTTAAGCTGTTTCAGCAGAAAGAATACGAAGCGGCGGCGCAAACCTTCCAACAGGCGTTGGCAGCTTATGAAGCCGACGGACAACCCGACATGGCAGCGGAAATGCGCGTGAATCTCGGCTTGGTGCATCGTGCCTTGGGCGCGCATCAGCAGGCGCTCGAAGCCATGCAAGAAGCGATCGCCCATTTCCAAGAGACGAATGATCAACGGCGCATGGCGATGGCGCTGGGCAACATGGGCGGCGTGTATGTCGCGTTGGGCGACAAAGAACAGGCATACACCAGTTATCGCACCGCCGCGGATATGTTTCAGGCGTTGGGCGAAAAGAAATTGTACGGTGAAACGTTGATGGCGATGGGCGATCTGCAAGTGCGCGATGGCAAATTAGGCGCTGGCGCGGCGACTTACGAAGTCGGCTTAAGCGAACTGGACGAACTGACTGCGCGCCAGAAGATCATGAAGGGTTTGATCGGCATTCGCAACCGCATCACCGGCACGGGGAACACCGACTGAAAGCAGTCACGCAGCCTTACCCGCATAATCCAAGCGATGCAGCCGCGCAGCAGGTCTGGCGGCTTTCTTTATGTGTGTTTGTGATTCTGGCGGCGGTCTATCTCGCCAGTTATAGCGGACGCAGTGAAAGCGGCGACGCGCGACGCTATCTCGATGCGGTCAGCAGTTTGAGCGCGCACGGCGATTTGCTGCTCGATAATTCCGCCGATCAATTTCCGCCGCAGCGCTTTGATTCCGCTGATCCAATGCCGCTGGAACCCGCCGCCGTTGAGCCGCTGCAAGTGATCCTCGCCGCGCCGCTTGATCGACTCGCGCACGCCTTCAGTTTGGGACGTGCGCACACCGTTTACCTGTTCAACGTGATCATCACGGCGCTGACGGGCGCAGTCGTGTGCGCCTATGCGCTGACGTTGGGCTATACACCGCGCGTCGCGCTGATCACGGCGCTGTTGTTCGGCTTGACCACCATCGCACTGACGTACAGCAAAACGTTTTTCCGCGAACCGCTGACCACGCTCATGCTGCTATTGTGCGCGTATGCGCTTGAACGCTGGCGCACAGTAAATTATCGCGCGTGGATGTGGGGCGGTGCGGCGTTGATCGCGCTGATCGGCGTGCTGCTGAGCAAGGTGTCGGCGCTGTTGGCGCTGCCCGCGCTGCTGGTGATCGCGCTGCCTGCGCTGAGTCATATCTCGCGCCGCGCCGTGATCGCGTCGGTGATCGTGATCGTCGGGCTGATCGGCGCGCTGGCGCTGCT
>JBGSRB010000671.1:0-1883 GCA_041737735.1 Anaerolineae bacterium
CGCAGCCGGAACATGCCGCGCAGCGCGCCGTGTTCACGCAGCCGCGCAGCGCCACCGAACAGTTGATCGCGGGGTTGGTGCGCGATCTGCTTGATCTCGACACCGTGAGTATGGACGACGATTTCTTTGCGTTGGGCGGCACATCGCTGTTGGCGGCGCGCCTGATGGCGGAGATCGAACGGCGCTGCGGCGTGTTGATCCCGCTGGCGGAATTATTCCGCAGCCCGACGATCAGCCACTTAGCGCGCTTGGTCGAAGCTGACGTGCCACTGAAGTGGTCGTCGCTGGTTCCCATACGCCCGCACGGAACGCGCGCGCCGCTGTTCTGCGTGCATACGTTGTGGGGCAATGTGATGGCTTATCGTGAGTTGGCAGCGCGCCTTGACGAGTCAATTCCGGTGTATGGTTTGCAGGCGGCGGGCTTGAACGGCGTCGATCAGCCACATCGCACAGTCGAGGCGATGGCGGCGCACTATATCCGCGAGATCAAGCAGGTGCAGCCGACGGGACCCTATACGCTGATCGGGTATTCGGCGGGGGCAACCATCGTCTATGAAATGGCGCAGCAGCTTATTCAGGCAGGCGAAAGCGTGCGCCTGCTCGCTTTACTCGATGCGCTGCCCAGTTTGCGCGTGGGCGTCACGCCGGAGTCGATCAAAGATGCGCTGCTGGTGCAAATTGATCGCGTCAAGCATCCTTTTCGGCAGTTGGCGCACGCCGACACGCGCGCCGATTATCTCAACTTGCGTGCCAAGAAAGCGCAGCGCCTGTTCCGGCGGTTGTTGCGCCGCGCCGCGCCGCGTGCTAATGGCAGCGTTGCGAGAACAACCGTCACGCGGCGTGTTTCGACTTATGAAATCCGTGATTTGGTGCGCCGCGCGCTTCAAGCGTATCAGCCACAGCCGCACAGCGCGCGCATCCTGTATTTTGCCGCCAGTAACCCCGGCGTTTTGCGCGCTGCACCACACAGGCTGCTCGATCAGTTAGCGCGCAACGGTTATCACATTGAGGCGGTTCCCGGCAAACATAAGACCATCCTCAAAGTGCCGCATGTCGATGTGCTGGCGCGGACGCTGAACGAGCGCTTGCTGGACGATGAAGGCTAACGCGCGGCGATCAGCGCGAGTTCCGCCACCAACGGATAATGATCCGAGCCGCCGCTGTCGTTGATCACCGACGCCTCAACCGCCGACCATGCCGCGTCGTAAAACACGTAATCAATGCGCAGCACGGGCGGAACGAAGCCCAATTCACTGCTCCAACCGCCCATGTTGGGGAAGGTTGGTCCCAAGCCGCCGCCGCTGCTGCGGAAAGCATCGCCATACACACGGGTGATGCGCGCGTAATCCTCAGTTTGATCGGTGGTGTTGAAATCGCCCACCAGCAGCAGCGGATCGCGCGCTGAATCCGCCGCCGCCAGCGCGATCGCAATTTCGGCGCTGCGTCGGGCGGTATTAAAGCCGCCCCACCACTGCGGCGGCACCGGATGCACATTCACCACCGTGATCATGCCTTCAGCGAAAGCGATGCGGGTTACCTGCCCGCCGAGCAGGATTTCATCGAGATAGGTATCTTCGCTGATGGGGAAGCGGCTAAAAATGCCGACCCCGCGCGCATACGCATCATTCGGATGCAGCGCTTGATACGGATATTCTGCCGTCAGTGCCGCGCGCAAAACGTCAGCAGTGGGCGTCAGCAGTTCTTGCAGCGCGATGATGTCGGCATCCGCACCGCCGATCAGCGCGATCACGCGGTCGGGATCGGCACGCTGCGACGCGAGATTGTGCGTCAGCACGCGCAGACGCGGCGCAGTTTCCGGCGGCGCGCTGGTGTTCGGCAGGAAGAATCCGCCATACTGCGTGATGAACAAGACAACAGCGGGC
>JBGSRB010000678.1:0-14236 GCA_041737735.1 Anaerolineae bacterium
CCGCCGCCGTCAATAATCTGCTGCGCGACGGCTTCGGCGGCTTCAGCGCTTTTCTGGTAATTGACGATCACGGTTGCGCCGCGCGCCGCCAGTTCCAGCGCTATCCCGCGCCCGATGCCGCGACTGCCGCCCGTGACGACAGCGATCTTGTCGCTGAATGGTGCCATGCTGGTTTACTCCTGAATGAGTGCGCCCAATAATACGCGGATTTTACCGCGATCAGCCGCCAACCCAACCCAGAAACTCGATCTGCCCGCGCAGCGCACCCGTGAGGATTGTGCCGCCGAACCCGCTGCTGTTGGCGAGCCACACGTCAATGCGCCCGTCAACATTGGGCGTCACGCCATCGAAGGCGATCCAGCGTCCATCGGGCGAAAAGGCGGGATTACACATGGTCGGCGGCGGATTGCCGCGCGCGACTTGTGCCAGACTCGTGTCGGTGACGACGATCCCGTATGGACACTGCCCGCTGACTCCGCCAATGGCGATGCGCTGACCGTCGGGTGACCAGGCCGCCACCATCGCGTAGCGTCCGAACGCGAGATCGCCGATGCGTCCCAATTCCGTGCCGTTTAGCTGTGCCAGCACAATATCGGTTGATGCGCCGCTCACCGCCTGAAAGATCACCTGCTGCCCATCGGGTGACCACGTTTCAGCAAGTTTCAGTGGGGTGTCGCCGCCTTGCAGAATGACACGGCGCGCGTCACCGCTGACCACATCCACGCGCCATAACTCGCGCGTCGTGCCGCCTAACAACGGATCGCTGAGGCGGTCGCTGCCAGCGAACGTCAACTGGCGCGGGTTGATCCAGCGTGGTGGCTCGGTGACGTAAGCATCGCTGACGCGCGTCGTGATGCCCGTGACCAGTTCCGTGATGTAAACGCTACCGCCTACGGGTGGCGCTGTATCCGTGCCGTCACAGGTGTTGGGTTCGCCGGGAATCCAACTAGCGCAGGTGTCGCGGTCGCTGATGAAGGCGAGATAGCGTCCATCGGGCGAGAACGACGGATGAAATTCATACGCGCCGCTGTCGCTCACGCGCTCGTAGGCGCCTTCACGGTCAATCGTAAAGATGTCCATGTCATAGCCCGTCGCCATGGCGATCGCGAAGCGTGATCCATCGGCTGCCCACGACGGACGGCTGACGATGCCGCGCTGCACCAGCGACTCAATCGGCAGCACGCGCGCGGCAAAATTCAGTTCGAGATCAGCGACGTATAAGCCGCGTTCGTTCAAGCCGCCGACATACTGCATCCACGCATAGGCATCGCCCGTCGGCGCGATGAAAATGTCGCGTCCGGTCGTGCGGTCGAAGGTTTGAATTTCGGTGCGTACGCCGCTGGCGGGGTTGATGTAAAACAAGGTTTGAATATCGTTGCCGGGACGCGGCGTGCCAGCGATCCCCGTGCGATTGTTCGAGTTGAGAAAAGCGATCAGCGGGGTGTTCAGGCGCGCGCTGACGTTAACGGTGAGATCGAGGGATCCCCAGTTATCATAGGTGAAGAAGGCGACGGACTGCGGTTCGTTGGTCGGCGTCGGGATCGGTGTTTCGGTCGGTGTCTGCGATGGCGTCAACGTGGGTGAAGGCGTCAGTGTCGCGCTCGGCGTCATCGATGGCGTAAACGTGAGCGACGGCGTAAATGTGACCGTCGGCGTCGGCGTGTCACTTGGGATCAGCGTCGGCGTGGCGGTGGGTGTAGCGGTAGGCGCAAGCGACACATTACACGCTGCCAACAGCAGCAGTAAAAGCGGAGTGAGTGAGTGTAACCGCATTGCGAATGGGCATCCTTAATTGACGAATTGCGCCGCTTAGAATACCACATAAAGGGGCAGGTGGTGAGCGTTTGCGCGGTGGCGTAGGGGAATCGACGTGCAAATGTGAATCTGCTAAGTTTATGAATTTTTTGCGTAAACTGCTTGACAAGTGTGTACAAGGTAGATATAGTGTACGATTGCATTGCCATTACGCACAATGTGTAACTATCCCGACCTCGTTTGCTAGTCAGCCGCTTCTACGTCATAATTGAAATCGACGTGAGATAGTTCGCTAGCTTCTAGTCTGTATTTCTTGCTGTCTTACGGCAGAGTGTGGTGTTAACGTGATGATGTTCACTGTGATGACGACAAAAGACGAACAGCGCGTACAACTGATTGAGCAAGCACGGCAGAAGGGGATGATCTCGTATGATGAGATTCTCGCGGTTTTCCCTGAAGTCGAGCGCGATCTGGCGTTGTTGGATGACTTGATGGATGAGCTGCTGGATGCTGGCGTCGATGTGGCGTCATCAAGTGCAGCCAGCAGCCCCACGCTTTTTGATTCCCCGTCCGAGGACAACGCGCCCGGCGCGTTGTATGGCGGTGGACAGTTTGGTCATGATGAGGAAGTCGATCTCGATGCAACGTGGATGGTCGAATCGAGCCTGATTGATGATGCGGGTTATCAGCAGGCGCTTGATAGCGACGATGTGGTCGGCTTGTATCTCAAAGAAGCCGGTCGCGTGCCGCTGCTGACCGCCGACGAAGAAGTCGTGCTGGCGAAACGCATGGAAGCCGCAGTTGATGCGCGCCATCAGCTTGAGCAGTATGGCGATCAACTGCCGCTGGATGATGTCTACACGCTGAAAGACATCGTGGCGGATGGCGAAATGGCGCAGGAACATCTCGTGCGCGCCAACGCCCGCCTCGTGATCAGCGTGGCGAAGAAGTACATCGGGCGCGGCGTGCCGTTTCTGGACTTGATTCAGGAAGGCAACATCGGCTTGATCCGCGCGACGAACAAGTTTGAATATCAGCGCGGGCATAAGTTCAGCACGTATGCGACGTGGTGGATTCGCCAAGCGGTCAGCCGGGCGGTTGCCGATCAAGGACGCACGATCCGCGTGCCGGTGCATATGGGCGATCAGCTCAACCGGATGCGCCGCGTGCAGATGAAGCTGACGCAGGATTTAGGACGTGACCCGACGATTGATGAACTCGCCGTCGGCATGGAAACCACGCCCGATAAAGTCGAAAATCTGCTGGAGATCGCGCGTCGTCCCGTGAGTTTGGAGACGCCGATTGATGATGAGGGCGACAGCACCTTCGGGGATTTCGTCGAAGATGTCAATAGCCCCGCGCCTGCTGAAGAAGTCGCCACTAATCTGCTGCACGAGCAGTTAACGGCGGCGCTGGATCGTCTGCCGGATCGCGAAGCGCAGATTTTGCGCCTGCGTTACGGCTTAGCCGATGGGCGTGTGTATACGCTGGAAGAAGTGGGGCAGGAAATTGGTGTGACGCGCGAGCGCGTGCGCCAATTGGAAGCGCAAGCGCTCAACCGTTTGCGTCAGTCGTCCGCCCATATTATCCTGCGCGATTACCTGTACGGGGAGTAAGTCGCGTGCGCGCTGGCGGTTCGCCCGGCATGGTCTTAGGCTCGCTGGCGCTGGTCGCGCTCGGCATTGTTCTGCTGCTCAATAACTTTCTACTGATCAGCGGCTTTAACGTTGCGACGTTATTGCCGCTGATTTTGGTTGTAGCGGGTGCGATCATTCTGCTGCGCGGCGATCTGCTCAGCAGCAGCGGCGGACGCAACTTCGGCATCACGCGCGGCAGCGTCGAAAGCGCATCGCTGACCGTGAGCGCGGGCGAGATCGACGTGCAGATCAGTGGGTTAGAACGCGAAGGACGCCTGATCGCGGGGCAGTTCGCCACTGATTCGCGCCCCGCGTTGACTGGGGATGAGCGCCGCGCCGACCTGTTGATGCAGCGTGCGGCGACGCCGTGGCTCTCGTTCGCCAACTGGACGGCGGCGCTTGCGCCTGATCTGCCGTGGCAGGTGTTCGTCAGCACGCATCTTGGTCAGGTCGAGTGTGATCTGCGCGGCGTGATCGTGCAGGGCGCAGTGATCGCCACCGGTTTAGGCGATATTCGCTTGGTTTGTCCGAATGAAGCTTTCGACTCGCTCATTGTGCGTTCGGCGCTTGGGACGATCCATGTGATCGCGCCGCCGGGCTGTTACGCGCGCATCACCGTGAGCGGTTCGCGCTTGTTCCGGGTCTACAGTGACGCAACCCGTTATCGCCAAGTTGAAACGCGCGTGTTCGTCACTCAAGGGGATGATATGACGCGCCCGCCGATTGAGATTTACGTTAACGGCACGTTTGGCGATGCTTATCTCGCTTGATGATGACCACTGGTTTAAGCCTTCTGATCCGCGACGCCACGCTTGCTGACTTGAGCGCGTGCGCCGCGCTTGATCACACCTATGAGACGCAGCAGGTCTGGCAGATGCACATCCAACAGGATGATGGCTGGCAGGTGCGTTTTCGCACCGAACGTTTGCCGCGCACGCTGGAAAGCACGGTCGTGAGCAACCGCGAACGCTTACGCGACGCGCTGCCCGCCGATCAATGCTGTTTGGTGGCGGTGCGGCGTGACACCGATGCGGTGTTGGCGTATCTAGTCATGCGGCGCGATCCGACTTATGCTCTGGGGCATGTGCATGATCTGGTCGTCACGCGCCCGCATCGTCGCCAGCAGATCGGCGGGCGCTTGCTCAAAGTGGCGCTGCAATGGGCGAAAGAACATGACCTCACGCGCGTGCTGCTAGAAACGCAAACGCGCAACTTCCCCGCCATCGCGTTCTGTCAAGCGGCTGGTTTCACCTTTTGCGGCTTCAACGATCAATATTATCCCAATCGGGATATTGCGGTCTTCTTCAGCCTGACGCTGCGTTGAAAACGAGAGGTGCGGCTGTATGGATGCGCTGATCGCGGCGCTGCTCGACCTGACCAATGAAGCGCTGGCGGCGGCAATCGTCATCGTCGCGGCGTCGATGCTGCTCTATAACCTCACGCGCAATCGGCATGATCGGGTTGCGCGCACGTCGGCGGTGGTTCTGGGCTGCGTGACCGCGACCTATATCGGGGATGTGTTCATCACGCTGGAGCCAAGCGCCAGCGTCTATGAAGCGACGCTGCGCCTTCAGTGGATCGGCATCGCGTTTATTCCGGCGGCGCTGTTTCATCTGTCTGATGCACTGCTGGCGACGACGGGCTTACCTTCGCGCGGTCGGCGGCGGCGGGTGACGCGCGCGCTGTATGTCGTCAGCTTGCTGTTTTTGCTGGCGGCGGCATTTAGCGATCTGCTGGTGCAGCCCTTAATCTATCGTTCGCCCTTCTTCACCGATCGCCCGTTGGTCAGTTTGCGCGCGGGTGTGTTGTTTCCCGTCTATCTCGCCTATTTCCTGATCGCGGCGGCGATTGCCTTCATCAACGTGAATCGGGCGCGGGCGCGCTGTTTGGCGCGCAGCACGCGCCGCCGCATGGGTTATTTACAGATCGCGCTGCTCACGCCTGCCGTCGGCATTTTCCCATTTTCGGTGGTGTTGGGCGCGGGCATGGAGTTTTCGCTGCTCGGCTTATTTTTGGTCAATGTAGCGAATATCATCGTCATCTTGATGCTGCTGTTTCTGGCGTATCCGCTCTCGTTCTTCGGTTCGCGCATTCCTGATCGGGTAGTCAAAGCGGAACTGATGCGCTTTATCCTGCGTGGACCCGCCACGGGCGTGTTGGCGCTCGTCGTGATCTTGTTCACCGCGCCCGCGACACGCATTCTGGGCATTTCGGGCGATAATTTCATGCCGTTTGCGGTGGTGGCGGTCGTGCTGCTGTGGCAGTGGATCGTCGCGCTCGCCATTCCCTACCTAGAGCAGCGCTTGGTTTATGCCGATGACGACGCCGATCAGACCGCGAAACTGAGCCGTTTGAGCGAGCGCTTGCTGGCACGTGGCGATTTGCTGCAACTGCTCGAAGCGCTGCTGGCATCAACCGTTGATTATCTACGCGTGAACAGCGCCTTTGTCGTCACGTTCAATGGCGGAACGCCGGAACTGGTCGCGGGGATCGGCACGATTCGCCCGACCGAAGCCTTGCTCGAAACCGATGCTGCCAGCTTGCAAAAGCAAATGCAGCGCCCGCCTGACGCCAACGACGATGTACACGTAATCACGTGGAATACCTATTGGCTTGTGCCGCTGTTCGGACGGCGCAGCGCGACCATCCCGATTGGCTTTCTCGGTATTCAGGCGCGCGCCAACGAGATCGACTTGACGCCCGATGATGACGCCATGCTCAAAATGCTCACGCGCCGCGCTGCGCATACGTTGGATGATCTGGCGCTGCAAGGTGAGATTTTCGCCGCACTCGAAGGCTTACTGCCGCAGATCAACATAACGCGCAGCAGCGCCGCCGAGATCGAATATCGCCCGCGCCGCGCGCCAATGTTGAGCGCCTCGGTTGTCGATCCACTGGCGGAGATCGATCTGGATCAGTTCCGTGAGCAGGTGCGCGCGGCGCTCAAACACTACTGGGGCGGTCCCGGCTTGACCAGCAGTCGCCTGCTTGAGCTAGAGATCGTGCGCGCGGCACTGCCGGTAAACGACGATAATGCGGCGAAAGCCTTGCGCGCTGTGCTACAAGAAGCAATCGAACGCCAGCGCCCGGAGGGGGATCGCTCGATCCGCAGCCCTGAATGGACGCTGTACAACATCCTCGATTATCGCTTCCTCAAGCGTGATAAAGTGCGTGAAGTGGCGGAACGCCTTTCATTCAGCGAACCCGACCTGTATCGCAAGCAGCGCGCCGCCATTGATGCCGTCTCCGATACGCTGCTCGATCTCGAACGCGCGCAGCGCAGCGCAGCGCCCGCCCCTAAGCCCGCTCCCCGATGACCCGTTGATGCGCCGCTTGTGTGGGTGCGCGCTATAATGGTATACTCATGCTGCGTTAACACTTGGTTCAAAAATCACTTACCGTTAGCATGATTAAAGGGACGTAACATGAGTTCCAATGTACAGCGGCGGGAACATTCTTCGCCTCCGCCGCTTGAGGAGGGGTACTGGGAATCGCTGTTACATGAGGGGGAATTTACCGCCGCTGCCCCACACACTTACGCCGATGACACCCTGACCAAAGTGGATGCTGCCAACGGACATCACGAGCCGCACACCACCGGCGAACATCAAGCCGATTGGCTCGAAATTCAGCGCATTATGGAAGCCGACGATGTGATCGATCTGATCGTCAACGGCTATAATCGCGGCGGGTTGCTCGTCGAATGGCGCGGGCTGAACGGATTCGTTCCCGCCAGCCAATTAATTGATTTTCCCAACGCGCCCACTGAGATCGTGCGTAAGAAAGCACTGACCGCGCGCGTGGGCAGTTTGCTGCATTTGCGGGTGATCGAACTGAATCGTGATCAAAATCGCTTGATTTTCTCCGAACGCGCCGCCAGCGCCCAACCCGGCGAGCGCGCTGAAATTCTCGCTAACTTGAAGTCAGGCGGGGTCGTCAGCGGGCAGGTGACCAACCTGTGCGACTTCGGTGCGTTCGTCGATCTCGGCGGCTTGGAAGGCTTGATCCATATCAGCGAGTTGAGTTGGGGGCGCGTCGGGCATCCGGCGGATTTGCTCAAGCGCGGGCAAACCGTTGAAGCGCATGTGTTGGATGTCAACGCCGGAGCGGGACGCATCGCGCTGAGCTTGAAGCGCCTGCACCCTGATCCATGGGCGACAGTGGGGCAGCGCTATAGCATCGGTCAGCTTGTCGAAGGCGAAATCACCAATGTCGTCGATTTCGGCGCGTTCGCGCGCATCGAAGACGGATTAGAGGGGCTGATCCACGTTTCCGAACTGGCGGAAGGGCATTTCCTGCACCCGCGCAATGTTGTGCAGGAAGGGCAAGTTGTGAGCGCGCGCATCCTCAGCATCGATGGGCGGGCGCGGCGTCTTGGTTTGAGCTTGCGCGCCCAAGAGTGAAACAGGTCGGGTTAATCTTCGGCGATGACCGGCGCGTGCGTCGGTCATTTTCGTTTCCCCATCGCGCAAATGTGCTATCATTGCCACATTCGATTGAGGCAGCGGAGCGCGTATCCACGTGACGCAGCAGCGTAAACCAGCATCAACCAAAACGACCAAGCCGGTCGATAAAAAAACGGGTAAGCCCGTGCAAGGCAAGGGAGCGCCAGCGGTGCCGCCCAAACCCAATGCCGCGGATCGTTACACGGTCAAGACGGAATTCTGGGAATCGGTGCTGGACAGCTTGCCGCCGTGGGGCGACGAAATCGCCGCGATTTTGCTGATCGTGTTCGGCGTGGTGTCGTTCTTGTCACTGATCAACATTTCGGGCGACGCGACGATTGCGGCGGCGTGGTCGGACGCGCTGACGAATCTGTTCGGGTGGGGCAGCGCGATCATCTGCGCGGGCATCTTCGGCTTGGGCGTGATCATCCTGCTGCGTAAGCTCGACATCGTGATCAACTTCCCGACGCGGCGTATTCTCGCCATCGAGATCGCGTTCTTGTCGATGCTGGCGCTGCTGCATCTGGTGGTGGGCGATCCCGAACTACGGAATCTGGCGCGCGCGGGGCAGGGCGGTGGTCAAGTCGGTTGGGCGTTGAGCGCATCAGTAGCGGGCTTATTCGGTTCAACTGTCGCGCTGGTCTTTTACGTGGTCGTGCTGTTGATCAGCATTGCGGTCGTGATCGGCGTCAAGCGCGAGCATCTGGTCACCGTGCTGACGCGCGCCGATGATGCGTTGAGTCAACTCGCCAAGCGTTATCAACCCGAAGTGCGCGTGGTGCGTCCGCGTGTGGCGCTCGAAGAAGGCTTGACGCCCGTCGAGACCACTGTCGTGATCGATCCTAGTGGCGCGCCCGCTGTACAGAAAGTCAATGAGTTGGCGGCGCAGCGCGTCAAGCTGCACTCGATCATGCGGATTCGCCCTGATCTGGACAGCCTGCCGCCGTCACTGCGTCCGGGTGCGGCGCTTGAAACCGATCCCGAAGATCGCGATGAGGCGCTTGATCTGGCGCAGCATCCGTTATTCACCCACGCTCATGACGACAAAGCGCTGATCTCATCGGTGGGAACGGTCAAGCCTGCGCCGAAAAAAGGCGCGCCGTCGCTGGTCGAGCGCCCCGATGGGCGCGTTAAGCGTTATTTCAGCGTCGAGAATATTAAAGAAGCCAAGCAGATCGGCAAGCGCGATCCAACACTGCCCCCGCTGACGCTGCTGGATGATGTCGAGTTCAGCCTGCCTGATGAGCAGGAAATCAACAATAACGTTGCGCTGATCGAGAACACGCTGCTCGAATTCGATATTGATGTCGATGTGGTCGATGTCAAAGTGGGTCCCACCGTCACGCAGTATTTGATTCGCCCATTCCGTGACCGCGACGATGATCCCGAATCCAAGTTGAGCCGCACGCGCATCAGCAAGATCGCGTCGCTCGCCAACGATCTTGCGCTGTCGCTGTCGGCTAAACGTCTGCGGCTGGAAACACCCGTCGCTGGCACGAATTACATCGGCGTTGAAGTGCCGAATCGCATTCCGAGCATTGTGGCGCTGCGCTCGGTTTACGAGACCAAAGCCTATTATGAACAGGCACAAAAGAAAAAATCGCCGCTGTTCGTTCCCCTAGGGCGCGACGTGGCGGGTGTTCCGGTTGGGATCGACTTGGCGACGATGCCGCATCTGCTGATCGCCGGGACGACCGGTTCGGGCAAGTCGGTGTGTATCGCGGCGCTGGCGGCGTCGTTGGTGCTGGATAACACTCCGGATCAAATCAAGCTGGTGATGCTCGATCCGAAAATGGTCGAACTCAGCCGCTTTAACGGCTTGCCACACCTGCTGGGACCCGTCGAGACGGATAACGAGCGCATCATCGGCGTGCTGCGCTGGTGTACGCGCGAGATGGATCGCCGTTATAAGCTGCTCGAAGAAAACGCCGCGCGCAACATCGACACTTACAATCAGCGTTTAGGGCGGCGGCGGCGCGATGAATATTTGCCGTATATCGTGATCTTAATTGACGAGATCGGCGATCTGATGATGACGCAGCCGGAAGAAACCGAGCGCTCGGTCACACGGTTGGCGCAGATGGCGCGCGCGGTGGGGATGCACCTGATCGTCGCCACACAGCGCCCATCGGTCGATGTGATCACGGGGTTGATCAAAGCCAACTTCCCGTCGCGCATTTCGTTCGCGGTCGCTTCTGGCACGGACTCGCGCGTGATCCTCGACACTGTGGGCGCGGAAACGCTGATGGGGCGCGGTGACATGCTCTATCAAGCGTCGGATATGTTCCAGCCGCGCCGTATACAGGGCTGCTGGATCAGCGATGATGAAGTGCGTTTGATTGTGCATCATTGGAAAGAATGGGCGGAAACCCACGGCGATCCCGAACGGCGGCGTGTGGGTCCGTGGGAACGCGGCTTGACGCGGCGCGAACTGCTGTCGGAAACCGATCCGATGCTGGAACAAGCCATCGATCTGATTATCGCGGAACAAGAAGCGTCAGCATCGTTGATTCAGCGGCGTTTGGGCTTGGGTTATCCGCGTGCGGCGCGCATGATCGATCTGATGGAACAGTTGGGCATCATCGGGAAACAGCTTCCCGGCGCGCGCAACCGCGAAGTGCTGCTCAAGCCGGGCAAAGACCCGTTCAAAGAGATTATCGACAAGCGCCTGAAAGACGATTAATTGATCGGCGCGATCAGTGATGGATCATCCACAACGGGACGGTTGACCGCCCTCGACACTTCAAACGCCTTCATGCCATCGATGTCACGCGGTTGCAGCAGCGGGATCAACGCACCCGCGCCTTGTTCGTCCGTGTGCAGCCATTCGTCGTAAGCATCAGGCGGCAGGATCACGGGCATTCGATGATGCAGCGGTGTGGTAAAAGCATTCGCCTGCGTCGTGATGATCGTATAAGTGCGAATTTCGTCCCCATTGGGGTTGTGCCACACTTCCCACAAGCCTGCTAAGCCGAACACCGGCACATCAGGCAGATGAATATAGATCGGCTGCTTGCCATCCTCGCGCTGCTGCCATTCGTAGTAGCCGCTGGCGGGAACAATGCAGCGCCGCCGCTTGAATGCTGCTCGGAAGGCAGGTTTTTCCGTGACTGTCTCCGCGCGCGCGTTGATCATCTTGCTGCCCATCGACTCGTCTTTTGCCCACGACGGCAGCAAGCCCCAGCGCAAGGGCGTAAGGACGCGCGGCGCTTCATTCGTGATCACGGGGACGAGCTGCGTGGGGGCTATGTTGTAGCGCGGCGCGAACTGCGGGACGTTGTCGAGATCAAACGCCATTTGAAGCTGTTCTGGTGTGGCTTCAAGCACATAGCGCCCGCACATGGCTAGCCTCTCCTTCCGCGTTTGGGTTCAGGACCCCGCCCCATTTCGGCGATCTGGCGCACCACCGCGATCAACGCCAGCACTAAGCCGATCACTTCACCCGTTTTGATGCGATTCTCGCCGTCGGCTAAAGGGCCGTAGTCGGTCGCGGCACGATTATACATATGCGCGGATAGCACGCCGAAAATCAGCCCTGCCACCGCCCCCATTAGATAAACCTGCGTTTTACGAGCAGAAAGATTTGCTTCAGGTCGCAGTGCCATTATTTTTCACTCCCATCCACCGATTTAGGTGACGAGTCATTAGGTTTCGGTTCATCGAACAGGCTGAACACGAGTCGATCCAGCCACGCAAAACGTACATTCCACGCGATTGACGCGCGCGCGGCGCGATCCATGCCGTTTTCAGCGCGCGCACGCAACGCCGCTGATGTTCCGTTCAAGCGTCGCAGCGGACGCGCCATGCCGTCATGCAGCCGCCCCGTGATGCCAACCAGCGCCAACAGCACGAGATACAGCGGCAGCAAACACAGCGCCAGCGGACACAGCATCAAGACCGTGAGCATCACATCCGCGATCACACCCGGACGCGGCGTTTGCGCGGCGACGATCACGAGCAGGATCATCAGCAGCAGCCCACCGAAGAAAGGTAGGGCGATCAGCCGACGGGTGTCGCGGCGATGTTGTTGGGTGGATGTCGGTGCGCGTTTGCTCATGCCAAGCCTTAATCTCGATGTAAATAGTTTACTCGTCTGAGCGCGAATCGACAACACGCCGCTTGGGGGATTTTTACGCTTGGCTTGACTTAGAACAGACGCAATTGCTGCGGCGGGGCAGCGCCATCCAGCGTGATGTAGGGTGCGGCGCGTTCGGGTGAACGGATGCCCAGCGCGCGCAACTGCGCCAGATCGCGCAGATGGGTGCTGCGTCGCGTTTTAAGGATCGCCTCCGCGCCTTTTACGCCAATGCCGGGAATCCGCATTAACTGCTGACGATCCGCGCGCATGATCTCGATGGGTGTTTGGCGCAGATGCACATCCGCCCACGCGCTCTTAGGATCGACATCCAACGGCAAATTGCCCGCCGTGCCGAAACCAAAATCCTCGACATCCCACCCATAATCGCGCAGCAGAAAGCTGGCTTGATATAAGCGGTATTCGCGCAGGGGATCGACGGCGGTCACGTTCTCGAACGGCGTGTCGATAATGGGCGTGAACGCCATGAAATAGGTACGCGCTAAACCCATTTGCTGATATAAACGCTGCGTCAGCGCCAGCAGATCAACATCGCTATCACCGACCGCGCCGACCACAAATTGCGTGGCGATGCTGGCGCGTTTGCCCCTCATGCTTTGGCGGATTTCATGCGCCCATGCGATGCGTTGCAGCAGTTCGCCGTGAAAATCTTTCTTGGGTGCCAGTTGATCGAGATGATGCGCGGTCGGCGCTTCGAGATTGAGCGAGACGCGATCCGCCAGTTGCATCGCCCGCGCGATCTGATCGCGTTCCGCGCCGGGCATGATCTTGAGATGCAAATAGCCGCGATAGCGATATTTTTTGCGGATGATCTCGCCCGTGTCGATGATCTTGTCCTGCGTGGTCACGCCGCCCTTGATGATCCCCGATGTGACGAAGATGCCATCCGCGCCGCCGCCACGCGCAATAGCGTCGAATGTGCCTGCCACTTCATCGGGTTGGCTGGTCATGCGCTTCATCTTGCTGCGTCCGGCGCGGAACGGGCAGTAAAAGCAGTTGCGCTCGCAAGCTGTGGTCAGCATGGCGGAAAGCAACCTCACGCTGCCTTGCGGCGTCGAGACATTGGTAATGCACTCGGCAAGACTGTGCGATTGATAATGCGGCGGGCGCGCGGGCTTGGATGCAGGCGGATCGCCCGCGACTTCCAGCGCGTTATTCTCCGCGCTCATCTGCGCGAGTTTAGCGAACGTGTTGGGGGTTGATTTGATGTACATGTGTTCTATTATAAAGCGAACACCTGAGCGTGTCAAGCAGTGAGTGCGCGCCGCGCCGCTTCCAATACGCGCGCGACGGTGATCTCACGCACGCACGGGTGATGCGCCGGATCATCCCCTGACCAATCCAGCACGCGGCACGGGCGACAGCCGATCTCGCTGAACAGCATCGGGTGCTGTTCGGCAGCGCCCCATGTCCCGAACTCCAGCGGATCGGCGGGTCCGAACAGTGTGACTGTGGGCGTGCCGACAGCGGCGGCAAGGTGCATAGGTCCACTGTCAGCGCCTAACACGATCTGACAGCGGGCAAACAGCGCCGCCAGCGTGCCGATGGTGGTTTCGCCCGCCGCATGGATCGGCGTGTGCTGCATCTGTGCGGCGATCTGATAGGCAATGGGCGCTTCGTGTTCGCCGCCTGTGAGTAGCACGCGCGTTTCCAGTTGATCCGCGAGTGCGTCTGCGACCTGCGCCCACTTTTCAAGCTGCCACTGCTTGACCGCTGTCCCTGCGCCGACGTGGATCGCAATCGGGGCGCGATCTTGCTCACCCAAAAAGCCGCGCGCCCATGCTGCATCATCATCGGTGATCGAGAATTTCAATTCGAGATCAAGCGGCGACAGCGCGTGAATCGGTGTAAGCAAATGGGCGCTTTGCAGTACAACATGTTCATGGGGCAGTGGCAGCGCGTCGGTCAGAAAGGGTGCGACATCGGGATGCGTGCTGCCAATGCGCTGCGGAATCCCGGCAAGAAAGGCGACCAGCGCGCCCCACCAGTGATCCGGACGTAGGATCACGGCGTGGCTGTAACCGATGCGCCGCAGCATCCGTGCGGTGTCGAATGCCAGCGTATAAGCGGAGGTCAGTGTTTCGTTGGGCGCGCGCGTGAAGCCGGGGAAGGGCAGCGTCAGCACGGTGTCGATCTCGTTGAAGTGCGCCAGCACGCCCGCCGACCAACTGCCGACCAGCGCGTGAAGTTCGACAGTCGGCAGCGCGTGGCGCAGCGCGCGGATCGCGGGCGTGGTCAGCAGCACGTCGCCCAAGTGATCGGGGCGGATCAGCAGGATGCGTTCGGGTCGCCCACGGCGGCGC
>JBGSRB010000177.1:0-9672 GCA_041737735.1 Anaerolineae bacterium
GATCTCGCAGGCGGGCATGGTCGGCGGCGGCGCGATCCCGCGTCCGGGGGAAGTCACGCTGGCGCATCGCGGCGTGTTATTCCTCGACGAAGCCACGGAACACAGCCAGCGCACGCTCGAAGCCCTGCGTCAGCCGATTGAGGATAAAATCGTGACCATCAGTCGCGCGCGCGGTACGCTGACCTTTCCAGCGAATTTTCTGCTCATTCTGGCGATGAATCCGTGTCCGTGCGGTTTTTACGGGGATGCCTTCAAAGCCTGCACCTGCACACCCAACATGATCACGCGCTATCAAAGCCGCTTGTCGGGGCCCCTGCTGGATCGCATCGACATTCATATCGATGTGCCGCAGGTCGAATACGATAAGCTCATGGGGGGCGAACGCGGCGAGTCTTCGATCAGCGTGCGCGAACGGGTCGAAACGGCGCGCGCGGTGCAAAGCGAACGCTTCAACGGCGCGAACGGCACGATCGCTAACGCCGATATGGGCGTGAGTGAGATCGAGCGCTTCTGTGTTTTGTCACCCGAAGCCGAGAAGATGATCGCCTTCAGCGTCAAACGATTGCAGCTTAGCGCGCGCGCCTATCATCGCGTGTTGAAGCTCAGCCGCACGATTGCCGATCTCGACAACAGCGCGCTCATCGAAGTGCAGCACGCCGCCGAAGCGATCCAGTATCGCCCGAAAGCGCTAGCGCTGTAACTATGCTGCTGGTTGGTTATTCTTCGGTTTGGCGTCCGCGCGCCAGATAAGTTTCCAACGCTTTGGTGATCATCGACAGCGTGAGCGTCAGCACCAGATAAGTCGCGGCGACGATGTTATACGACTGAAAAAAGGTGAACGTGGCGGCGGCGAAACTTTGCCCCGCCCGCGTGATGTCCTGCACACCCACCACGGATACTAACGAGCTTTCTTTCAACATGGCGATGAAGTCGTTGCCCAACGCGGGCAAGATATTACGGATCGCCTGCGGCAGCACGATGAAGCGCATGATCTGCCACTGTGTCAAGCCGACACTGCGCGCCGCTTCGCGTTGTCCAATGTCGATGCTATCCAAACCCGCGCGGAAAATCTCGGAGAGAAACGCCGCATACGAGATCGCCAGCGCGATGATCGCGCGCTGCACCGTCGGAATATCGCGCGGCGTTAACCCGCTTAACCATGCCCCGATGCCCGACGATCCGCCGCCTTGATCGACCATATTCGCGCCGATCTCATTCAGCACCTGCACCATCTGCGGCACTAGCGCCAGCGTGATGTAAAACACCAGCACCAGCGTGGGAATGCCGCGAATGATCTCGACAATCGTCGTCGCGGGTTGATACACCAGCAGATTATAAACTAACGACTTGGACGGGCGACGCAGCAGCGCCAGGATCAAGCCGAACACCAATGCCCAAAAGTACGCGACCACCGTCACCCAGATCGTCGTCCAGATGCCCTTCTGCACTTCCGCCCACGCCTGCTGATACGTGCGACTGTCAGCGACACTGGTCACGAACAGCACGACCAGCAGCAGGATGAACAACAGCCACCACGGCGCGCGCGACAGACGTTGAATCAGCAGATTGCGTTTTTGGGGGTTCGGGCGTGTGCTAACCGGGGATGCAGGTGTCGGGTTGCTCATAAGGCTGTGATCATCGTCTCTGGTGTGTGGATTTTAGGCGCGTAAAAGGGCGCAAATGATGCGCCCTAAGAGCAAGACCTAACAAGTTTCGCGCGTTTTTAGAGCTGACTTCTAACGTTACGGTAGCGGGGATTGACAAACCAATCCCCGCCATTTTACACCTAGCTAGCAGCTTCCGGTGCGAAGCGGATCAGCCACTTGTATGCCAAAAAGTCGAGATAGCCATCCTCGCGCATGGACGCCAGACCAGCATTGATTGCTTCACGCAGTTCGTCGCTGCCTTCCAACGGGAAGATAATGCCGAAATCGTCAACCGCCAGCGCTTCGCCCACGATCATGATCGGCGCACCCATCGCATTGACGAATCCGCCCGCGGAACTGGCGTCCGCCGGAATCGCGTCAATATCGCCGTTGACCAACGCCTGCACGCCTTCACCGAAGCCGTTGAACACCACCACGCGATCTTCGGTCAGCAAACCATCGCTGATGTAACCCTGTCCCAGCCAGTAGTTCGCGCCGCCGCTCATCACGCCGAGCAGGTTTTCCGGATCAGCCGCGAAACCTTCTAAGTCGCTGAAAGTGCTTTCATCTTCGCGCACCAGCAGGAAAATCTCAGTCGTCGCATAGGGATCGCTGAAGGCGACGACTTCCATGCGTTCCTCACGAATCGAGATGCCGTTCACGCCCATGTCGTACTGTCCTTCACCGACAGCCGCCATCTGCACTTCCCAACTGGTGATCTCGTAAACAGGCGTGAAGTTGAGGCGATATGCCAGCTCTTCGATCAAGTCATAATCGAAGCCGATGGGACCTTCTGCGCGCGGATCACTAAATTGGAAGGGTGCATAAAAGTTCTCAACCGCGACCACAACTTCGCGCCCGTCTAAGTCAGGCAGATCGGAATAGACGGGGTGCTGCGCCATCACCGATGAGGCGAGCAGAATCAGGGCAAGCATGACGCCCAAAACGACTATCGCTCTTGACTTGCTCGACATAGCTCAAGCTCCTTAGCTCAAATAGACACCTTTAACCTGTGAAGGTTAACATAAAAGCATAGGGCAAACCACACAAACTAAGGCATTTTTGCGCTGTGCAGTGCCATCAAACCCGCTCAGCGCGCGGCGTTGATGAAGAACTCACAACGTCCGGCGTTGGCACGGCAGTTCGCTACGACTTCCTGCGCGGTGTGCCAATAGATATTGAAATCGCTGCGCCAGAACATCTGCTCAGGCGGCAGCATGATCACGCTGCGCCGCTGACGGCAGATCGGCGGCATTTCCAGCGCTGCTGGTTCCAGCCACGACCACGCATGTAAGCAGTCGGTCGCGGGGAAATCATCCAGCGTGCCGTTCATCCACTGGGTTTGCCAACGATGGATTGAAAATGACATGTTCTCAGTCACAAAGATCAGATCGCGCAAATTCAAGCGCTGCGTGCCGATGTTCTGCACCACCAGCATCTGATTGTCATAGATCACGGCAACATTGGCGGCTTGCGCGCTCACGACCGCCGGAATCGCCAAAGGCGAAGTCAAGTCGGGCATCGGTTGCGCGGTGGCGATCACGGGCTGCGTGCTGACCAACGCGGGCAGTTCGTTGCGTGGGGTCAGCGTGGGCAACGGCGTGAGTGTGGGCGGGTTAGTGGGCGTGGCGGTGGGCAGCGTCGCCAAGATCGCTTCGTTAATCGGAACAAGCGCCAGCGAACTCAGTTCGCCATCATTGTATTCGACGATCATCTGCGCGCCGGCACTCGCCGGCAAATCGATCACCGCCTGCCACGCCTGCCAGCCGCTGATCGCGCGTCCATCAGCGTCGAACAGACGCACCCGCGTCACATTTCTGATCGCGTTTTGTAACAGGTTGGCATAACGATAGCGTTCGTTCGTCAGATAAAGACGACGGTTGCCTTCATCGACAAGGGCAGGCAGCACATTCGGGCGCGAACCCAACACCACAATATAGACAGCGCCGAAGCGATGCGGCAGCGCCGCCACACCGATCTCGCGATAGGCATCGCTTAACGCCGCCGCGCGGTGAATTTCCGATCCTTCCCAGAAGCGCATGGCTGCCGCAGGATTCGCCCCCACATAGGCGATCTCGCTGATGGCTGTGCGACTGGCATCCCCGTAATCATGCCATCCATAGACGGTGCGCGCGCGCTGTGCGGGGGAATCGCCGCTGCGCCCGACATGAATGGCTGAGCCGCCCGGCACTTCCGCTAACGTCAGCAGATAGCCCGCATGATCAAGCGCCATGCGTTCGAGCGTCGGGTTAGGTTTTAGCGGCGGCACTCCGCTGGTCACACGCCACTGGTTAAGCGATAGCACGATTGCGCCCGCGTTATCCAACTGCTGCTGGGCTTGCGGGCGCACCGACGGAAAACTGAAATAAACCGAAGCAAAGATTAACGTAAGGGCAAGAATAATTCGGCGCATGGTTATGTTACCCGAAACAAATTAGTTTTGATGTTGTTACACTATCATACGCCTATTTTTCAATTCGCGCGCAACCACGCCTACTGCAAAATAATAGCCCGCGCATATGACCTATACGCGGGCTATCAGACAAAATGCTAGATTCGGAAGCAAGCGCACGCGCGGCTTACTTCATGCCCGTCGTCGCGATCCCCGTCGTGATGTAACGTTGCAAGAACGCGAACACCAGCGTGATCGGCAGCAGTGTTAGCACCGTCATCGCCAGAATCAGATGCCATTGCACCTGTAATTCCCCCTGAAACGAGTTCAAGCCGACTTGCAGCGTGAACAATTCGGTGCGGCTCAGCACGATCAGGGGCCAGAGGAAGTCGTTCCAACGCCACATCACCGAGAAGATCGCCAGCACCGCCAATGCCGGACGCGCCAACGGCTGGATGATCTGCAAGTAGATGCGCCATTCGCTCGCGCCGTCGATGCGCGCCGAGTCGAGCAGTTCATCCGGGATCGTCAGCATGTATTGGCGCAGCAGGAATACGCCCGTCGGCGTCGCCGCACCGGGGATGATCACGCCGAGCAAATTGTTATTCCACCCGACCTGCGTGATCACCAAAAACACGGGAACCAGAATCACCGACAGCGGCACCATCAGCGTAGCGATGATCGTGATAAAGATCGTGTTGCGTCCGCGAAATTGATATTTGCTCAGCGCGAACGCCGCCATGCTGTTGATGAACAACGTTAGCGCCGTTGCGGTCACCGTGACCAGCACACTGTTCCCCAGATAGATGATGAAATTGAAGCGGTTAATCCCGTCGATGTAATTATCAAGCGCGAACGACACCGATCGCACTTCTTCGCGGTCGTTGATGTTCATGCGAATAATCGTCTCCGGATCGGCGGGATCAATCATCTGCGCTTCGATGCCCACGCGCCGCACCTGCGCCAACTGACGCTCAACGCCATCCACCGTCGCGCTGAACAGCGGCAGCGGATCGTCGTAACCCTCAACGATCACACTTTCTTGGCGATACGGCAGCAGCGTTGGCGGAAATTTGACCAGTTCCGTCGGCGACTTAAACGACGACAGCACCAGCCAGATCACGGGACCGAACATTAGCACAGTGCCAAGTGTCAGATACAGATACGTGAGCAAATCGCTGGTACTCAGACGTTTGCCGTCGCGCGTGCGCGTCAGATACGTGAGAACGGTTGTCATGATCTGCGCCTTTCTATTCCGAAATGGCGCTGGTGCGCCCCAAACGAAGCTGCGCGATGGTGAAAGCGAACAGCACCACCGCCAGCGTCACGCTGGCTGCCGCCGCTATGCCATATTCCCGCGTCTGGTTGGTGAAAGCCGTGTTGTAAATGTACTGCACCATGTAATAGGTCGATGTGCCGGGTCCGCCGCCCGTGAAGGCGAACACAATATCGAACACCTGCACCGCGCGGATCAACGCCAGCACCAGCACCACCAGCATCGTGGGCATCAACAGCGGCATCGTGATCGCGCTGAAGGTCTGCGGCTGATTCGCCCCATCGATCTGCGCGGCTTCGTACAATTCGTGCGGAATCGACTGCAAGCCCGCCAGCAGAATCAGCGTGTAAAAGCCCATCTGCGACCATGCTGCAATGATGATCACCCACAAGCGCGCCCAATCGGGGCTGGTTAAAAAGTTCACCGCGCTGACGCCCACGCCCACCAGAATCGCATTGAGCAAGCCGTCGCGCTGGAGAATCCACTTCCAAATTAGCGCCACCACCACCGGCGACAGCAGCACCGGATAAAAGAATACGCTGCGGAAAAATCCACGCCCGCGAATATTCTTGTTGAGCGCCAATGCCGTCAGCAGCGCCAGCGCCACCATCAACGTCACTTCAAAAAAGACATACGTCGTCGTGTTGAACACCGCCCGCCAGAAGCGATCCTGTGAGCAGGAGTTCGGGTTCAGAAAGTCACCGCAGGTGAACAACCGCTCGAAGTTTTCCGCCGCCACAAACGGACGATTCTCCGGCAGAAGCTGCGTCCCGCCCGTGAAAGCGTAATAAAAGTTGAGCAGCATCGGCAGCAGAATGAACACGCCAAAGATCAGCAAATTGGGCAGCACGAACACATACGCCATCCCGTTGACGCCCAACCGCTTTTGTAACGGCGTCATGATCAGGTCGATCACGCCGATGAACGCATGATACACAACGCTAAACAGCGCGGTGAACGGACTCAGAATGATTTCGAGTGGAGTTTTCGACGGCTTGATCGTCTCCTCAGGTGGAAAGATGCTTTCTGCCATTCACGCCCTCCTCAATGCCAACATTTTCCAGAAAATGAAAGGCGGCGGCGACCCGCTTCACGGGGATCGCCAGCCGCCTCAGAACGTGCTTAAAGCTGAACGAATGAAGGCGCGCCGTGCTTACTGTCCGGCAGCCGCAATCGCTTCATCAATCGCCTGCTGCGAGCGCGTGATCGCTTCATCCAGTGTCAGTTCGCCCAACATCCACTGCGTCAAACGATCGCGCGTTTCGTTGAACACGACGAAGTTCTGCGGGTGGAAGTTCAGCGCATACGCCTGTTCCTGAATGTTCGCCACCTGCGCGCCAAAGCCGTTCAGGGCGTTGCGCGCCAGTTCGCTCTCGGTATCGTAGGCAACTTCGCCCAAGCCGATGTGACCGGGGATGAACAGCGTGCGCGCGGTGAATTCACGGTAGACCGGCTCGCTGACCAGATACTCCATCACGCGGGCGACTTCTTCGGGATGCTCGGTCGAACCCACCGCCAGCAGCGCCGACCCACCGGGCATCGCCGTCGTGCCACCGATACCAGTCGGGTTCTCGATCACAGCCCAGTCGAAAGCGTCGCCAATGTCAGCGCTGAAACGCCCGACCTGCCAACTGCCGCTCATGTACAGCACCAGTTGACCATTGATGAAGAAGTCCGCCGCAGCCGCATAGCTGCCGCCCGAACCGAGCCACACTTCGGCGGGCGTAATGCCGTCATCGTGCCAGCCCTTGAGGATTTCCGACATCTCGCGGAAGCCTTCGCTGTCAATCGTGATGTTGCCTTCGGCATCGAAATATGACGCGCCCATGCTCATCGCGGGACCTGCCAAGCGATGACCGGTGCGGTCAATGGCGATGGCGTATGGGGTATCAGTCGCGGCGGCGACTTCTTGCGCGACCGTAGTCCACGCATTCCAGTCGTTGCCGGGACCCGGCACTTCAATTCCCGCCTGTTCAAACAGCGTGGCGTTGATGTAGGGTCCGGTCACCGTGAACTGATTGGGGAAACCGTAAATGCCCGTGTCGTCACCCTCAGCGCGCATCGCATCCAGCACGATGGGCGGGAAGCTGGTTTCCCAGTAGTCCACATCGATGTACGGGGAAAGATCGAGATAATAGCCGCGCAAACCGGGGATATTGGTGATGCGCGCCATATCGGGCCCTTCGCCCGCTTGAATTTGCAGCGGCAGCGTTTCCAGAATGCTGGTGTAGGCGACCGTATCGATCACGACCTCAATATCATCGTTATCGGCTTCAAAGCGATCGAGCAGGTCGCGCAGCACTGCGCCTTCGTTACCGTCGTCATACCACGTAATCCGAAGCTCGATCGGCTCATCTTGCGCCGATACACCGACCGCCAGCGCCAACAGCAGCACAGCGATAAAGATCAGAAAGCTCTTATGTTTCACTATAGAAATCTCCTCAACTCAGAAATGTGCGAAAATTGATTAAGTATCTGCGCTCGTTATCGGAACGAGTTTGCCCATTATGTCGTGTGCCATAGGGGATTGCAAATAATGTGTGTGGGGAAAATGCACAAAGTGCGGGCTGAACTTATGGCGAACCCAAATACGCCCGCCGGATCGCATCCGTCGCTTCGAGCTGTTCCGTTGTCAGCAGCGCCCACAGGCGATCCGATGCGACGATACCGCCCGCGCCCGCATCAGCATAACGGCGTAGCCAGTCGAAAAATTCCTGCGTGCCAAGTTCATCGCGCAGCCGATGCAACATGCGCGCGCCGCGCAGATACACCGCATTGATGTAATCGCGCACATTAGCGAAGTGATAGATCGAGCTGTCCACCGGTCTGCCCGTAAAGTCGCTCGGCACAAATGACGCGACACGGAACGCCCACCACCAGTCTTTCAAATCGGGATACACCTCTTCGTAGTAGATGTACTCACTGTAGGTCGCCAGCGCTTCATCCAACCACGGCGTCAACGCTTGATCGCTGCCTACGCGCGCATACCACCATTGATGCGCCACCTCATGCACTGTGATGATGTACAGATACGACTGTGGCGTGCCAGTGAAGCTCGTGAACCACGTATCGCTGACGAACACCAGCCCGCTGAACTCCATACCATCGGGGAAATCGCCCTGCACCACCACAAAGCGATCATCACCATACTGCCCGAACAGTCCGCTAAAAATCTCCAGTGCTTCCGCTGCCGCTTCCAGCGCCAAAGCCGCCCCATCGACTCGACCTTGCGGCGTTTCAACCGTGGCGTTATCAAAGTGATACAGTTCAACCGTCGCGCCGAAGTCGGTCACGCGGGTTTGCACCTGAAAAAACGGACTGACGCTCACCGCCAGATCGCGCGCATCGCGATGCACAATCCGCCAGATGTCCGGCGTGACCTGCGTCACCTCACCCGGCGCAGCGATGATCAGGCGCGGCGGTGCATCGATCAGCGTCAGTGTCACATCCCAATCGGCAACATCGCCCACAAACTGCTCGCCTACCGCGAATACATCATGCGTCACCCACTCACCCCGCTGGCGCGTTGCCACCGTCGGCAGCCAGTGACCGAGATTCAACTGGCGCTGGCTGTAACCAAGATAACCCGCGAAGCCCGCGATCCCGCGTGCGACCGACTGCACCCGCAGCGTGAAATCCAGTTCGACTTCCAGCGGACAGCCCGGCTCAAGCGGCTGTTCCAGCGTGATCGTCAAGCGCCGCCCGGTCAATTCATAATCGCTCACCGTTTGATCCGCCGCCAGCGCGTTGAGTGTGAACACATTCGGATAGCGATTCGGCTCGACGTAGAACACAATCTGCTCAAGCGGATCATTCGCGCGGTTATACAGGCGCGTGCGCTGAAGCACTTCAGCCGTGCGCGCGTCGTAATCAAGCCCAACTTCGGCTTGAATCTCCGTATGCTGTGCGCCCGTCGCTTGGCAGCGATCCGTGATCGGGTTCGGCGCACGCGGCGCGACATCGGGGCTGCTGATCGGCTGCGTCGTCCGGCTGATCGTCGGGATAATCGCATCCGGCGCGGTACGTAACGTCGTCACCGTCGGCGGGATCGCATCCCCCGCACCTAAACTGCACGCCGTCAGCAGCACGCCCATGATCAACGACCGTAACGCCATCTTCAGCCTCTGCCTTCTCACCATTACGTTTCGCGCCACACTAACCCAACTGCCACACCAAGCAGCACGCCCGCCAGCGCCCAGATCGGCGCGCGCGCCAGCATGTCCGCCAGCATCCCGAAGGGATAATCGGGGAAGGCGTGCGCGTGCAGCCCATTCTTGAGCAACATCAGCCCCGCCGTCATCACCGCCGCGCCCGCGCCCACCAGCGCGCCGATCACGGCGATCAGCAGCACGAACATG
>JBGSRB010000589.1:0-4962 GCA_041737735.1 Anaerolineae bacterium
CAGCGGCGCGCCGCGCAGCACATGATCCAGCACGCGATCCGCCAGATGCACGAGATCGGCGTCAGCGCGCGTGATCTGCGCCTGCGGATATTCCGCGCGCACACCCGCCGCGCCCGCCTGATCATCATCGTATAACCCGACGTGACAAATGCCGCGATCCGTCGCCGCGATCACCAGCACGCCAAACGGACTCGCCTTGCCGGTAAACGCGATCTGCGCGCCTGCGCCGCCCTTGCGATAGGTAGCGGGCGTCATGCCCAACGCGGAGTCGCTGCGTTCATAAACGCGGCTGGTCGAGCTATAACCCGCGGCGTAAATGGCATCGGTCACGCTGACACCAGCGCGCAGCAGCGTCTTGAAGCGCGCGATGCGCTGCGCATCATGATATTGATGCGGTGTGACGCCCATCACCGCTTTGAACACATCCGCGACATGACTCGCATCATAGCCGACCGCCGCGCTGATCCCCGCCAGCGTGAGCGACTCGGCGTCCTGCGTGTGAATGTGCGCGCACACGGCTTCGACCAGTTCCGCGCGCGCATCGGGCAGGGCGACATCACGCGGACGGCAGCGCTTACACGCGCGAAAACCCGCCGCTTCCGCCAGCGCGGGCAGTTGAAAAAACACGACATTGGTGCGTTTGGGCATTCGGGATTTACACGACGGGCGGCAGTAGATGCCCGTCGTTTTGACCGCGACAAAAAATGTGCCGTCAGCGCTGGAATCGCGCGTTTGCACTGCCTGCCAATACTGATCATCACGCAGCATGGGTGATCCCCTCACTCGACTGATGATCGCAGTATACGTGAGGCAGGCAGGGTATTTCTATCCGCTGGGACGGATGCAATTTAGCGCGTGATCGCCGCCCGCACCGACTTGATCAAATCTTCAACCGACACGGGCGTGTTGAGGAAGGCATCCGCGCCCGCGCTCAACGCTTGGCTCATCTGATAGCCGTTCGGCGTGCCGATCAAGACCAGCGGCGTCGGGTGGGCTTGCGGCTGCTTCCGCACATAGCGCACCATATCGAGCGCGTTCATCGCAGGCAGCAGCATGTCGATCACAATCGCGTCGGGCATCTTTTGAAAGCAGTACGCCATCGCCCGTGTGATGTCGGGGGCGCAGGTCACACGATAACCGGCATATTCCAGCGCCATGCGGTAAGCGTGGGCGATATGCTCGTCGTCCTCAATCACCAGCACATGCCGCCCCGCGCCATCGCGCAGCACCGACTTGAGTGCTTTATCGACGCGCTGCGTGTCGTTGGCTGGCACGACGCTAAACGACACCTGCAAGCGTAACCGCCCTAACGTGATCTCGTCGCCGTGATGCAAACGCTGTTCTTCACCCGGTTGGCACACCTGACCGTTCAAGCGCGTACCGTTGGTGCTGTTCAGGTCTTTAAGCCATAAGCGCTTATCACGGATGACGATCACGGCGTGTTTACGCGAGACACCCTGCTCGAAGCCCTCATGGTTCGTCAGATTGATCTGCGGGCAGTCGGGGCTGTTGTCGTCGCCACGCCCGATCAGCATCGCATCTTCAACTTCCGCTTGCAGCAGCGACGCTGTGCCGACGACGCGAAACTCGACCACGAAAGGCAGCACGCGATCAAACGGGCCCGTGCGCGGCAGCGCGGCGGCATTGTCCGTCTTTTCTACACCCAGGTAACGGGTGCTGACGCGCGCGCGCGCTTCGGCATCGAGCTTGAGCGGATCGGCTGGCACTAAACGGCGTGAGGGGTTGTTTGATGGCATCATGAGAACATCATCCTACGATAAAAGGTCAACGCATAAACTGAACGAACAAGTAACGATTTGCATCTCTAAATAATTTGCCACACTTTGGCGCTAGGTGTTGCCGTGATGCCGCATAATGACGATCATCACAACTCTAACTTACCAACACTATAACATAGGGTATATGGTTCTGAAGTACTGACCCGCGCGTAAAGCCCCGTGGAGCATTAAGATTTTGTGACCAATTCTTTATGAATGCTCAACCAGCCGCCCATTTGCGCTGTCCGACGGGTGTTCACGCGAGCGCAAACTTTCAACAAGCGTTAACAGCGGATCGCGGCGCGCGTGTGTTAAACTGAATCGGCTTTAAGGTTAGCTATTCATCCTCATGGACATGGTAAACCTATTATGGTGTCGATTCATGGGCGCGACATTGCATGGGCGCGCTTGATCTCGAACGTGTTAAGCCCGCCCGTGATCTGGGGTGTGTTGGCGTTTCCGATTGCCTTACGCGAAGCCGATTCGCGCGAGCAGGCGATCCTGTGGGCGCTGACTTACACCGCGTTGGTGTGCGTGATGCCCGCGATTTACATCGCTGTGCAGGTGCTGCGCGGCGAGATCACCGATATTCATATGCGCGTGCGCCAGCAGCGCGTGCGTCCGTTTTTGGTGTCGATGCTTGGCACGGCGCTGGCGTGGTCAATCCTGCGAATGATGGGCGCGCCCGCGCTACTGCCCTTGTTCGCGCTGGTCAGTTTGGCGCAGTTGGTGGTCATGCTGCTGATCACGCTGGTGTGGCAGATCAGTATCCACAGCATGAGCATCACGAGCGCGGTGATCGCGACGGGGGTACTGTACGGACCCGGCACAGCGTTGATTTTGTGTCCGTTGATCGCGCTGGTGGGCGCAGCGCGTCTGAAGTTGCAGCGGCACACGCTGTCGCAAGTGATCGCGGGTGGCGTGGTCGGCGGCGCGGTCACGTTGGTGATGGTGTTGAGCGCGCAGTTGTAAACGAACTCCACCCCCTAACCCCTCTCCGAATGTTGCCTGCGGCAAGCGCCAGCTAATTGGGGAGGGGCTAGGGGTGGAGTCAGGTTTGCAGACGCGCTCTAGCTTACTCCGCGACGATGATCTGCACCTTTACCGACGTTGGCGGCATGTGCAGCGCGTAATCGAACGCCTGCACGCTGTCGCCAAACGTGAACGTATCCGTGATCAACGGCTTCACATCCAGCTTGCCGCCGCCCATCAACGCCAGCGCGCGCGGATACACATGCGCGTAGCGGAACACATGCTCAACCCGCGCCTCTTTGACCGCTGCCGCCACCACATCAAACGGGATTGGGCTGGCGGGCATACCCACGAAGACCACACGCCCCGCCGGACAGATCAGATCAAATACGCTTGCCGCCGCTTTTTCGTTGCCGCTGCACTCAAACACGATGTCAGCGCCCCAACCCGCCGTCGCGTGCATGACCACATCGACCAATTTCTCTTTGCTCACATTTACGGGGATGATGCCGTCATACTGCGCGGCGATATCGAGCTTGGGCTGCTGCACATCGCTGATGATCACCTGACTGCATCCGCCTGCCAGCGCCGCCAGCGCGTTGAGAATACCGATGGGTCCCGCGCCGATCACCACCGCGACATCGCCGGGGCGAATCTGCGCTTTGTTGGCGGCGTGCATACCGACCGCCAGCGGTTCGACCATCGCGCCTTCGGCAAAGCTCACGTTATCCGGCAGCTTAAACGTGAACGCCGCCGGATGCACCACCGACGGACGCAGCACGCCGTGAATGGGCGGGGTCGCCCAGAAGCGCACCGCCGGATCGAGATTGTAGATACCCAAGCGCGTCGCGCGGCTGTTCGGATCGGGGATGCCCGGCTCCATGCACACGCGATCCCCGACTTTGAGATCGGTCACGGCTGCGCCGACTTCGGTGATCACGCCTGAGGCTTCGTGTCCCAACACCATCGGCTCGCGCACGACAAAATGCCCGATGCGCCCGTTCTCGTAATAATGCACATCGCTGCCGCACACGCCCACCGTCCGCAGCGCGATCCGCACGTCGTGCGCGCCGAGCGTCTCATCCAGCGCGATCTCGCGGATTTGCAACTCGTGCTGCTGCTCTAAAACTAAAGCTTCCATACTTAACCATCCATTCGCCAAAAATACACTTACTTCGAGTGTAGAAAGTGTGACGCCCATACGTCAAGCGCGCAAGATCACCCATGCGCGCGCAAATGATCAGCGCATGGGGGCGGGCAGTGCGGTTTTCACGCTCTCGATGATCGCACGCAGATGATCGTCATTGGCGAGAAAATCGACGCCGTTCATATCGATGATGTGAACGGGGCAGGCTGACCAATCCGCGATCCACTCGGCATACAGATCATTCAACTGGGCGAGATAAGCGGGCGCGATGTTCTGCTCGTAATCATGCCCGCGCTTGCGGATGTGCGCGCTCAAGGTTTCGACACTCGCACGCAGATAAACCACCAGATCAGGCGGCGGCAGAAAGCTGGCGACCGCTTGATACAGGCGGCGGTAGGCGTCGTAATCGCGTGCGCTCATGTCGCCCTGCTGGTGCAGGTTGCGCGCGAAAATCTCAGCATCTTCATACACCGTGCGATCCTGCACCACGCTGCCGGGATGATCGACCAACAAGCGGTGATGTTCCAGCCGTTTGCCGAGATAAAATACCTGCGAATGAAAACTCCAGCGGTGCATATCGGCGTAAAAATCCGCGAGATAGGGGTTTTCGGCGGCGGCTTCGTAGAAAGGCTGCCAGCCGAGCGCGTCGGATAACAGGCGCGTGAGTGAGCTTTTGCCCACGCCAATATTGCCCGCAACGGCGATGAAGGTCTTGGTCATGGATGATTTTCTCGATGGTGTGATCAGGATCGCTGGTGCTGGCTTATAAGCGCGCGTGTTCGACGCCGTTCAGGGCAGTGGCTTCGCCTGAAATAGCGGGCAGCACGGTAAAACTGCCATCGGTTTCCAGCACCACTGCGCCCACATTTTCCATACTTGCAATGCTCTGGGCGCGCACGGCGGCGTAAATTTCTTTTTCGGTCACGCGCTCATATTTCATGGACTTGGTCAACATTTCCCCTTGATAGAACAACAAGGCGGGTTCTGATTTCACCCATTGACGCACCCGCGCTGAGCGCACAGACAGCCACGTAATGATGAACTGAAGCCCGATCAAGGTGGTAA
>JBGSRB010000640.1:0-2079 GCA_041737735.1 Anaerolineae bacterium
CACGTGCCTTACGAGCTGCTTCACGCGCTTGCGCGGCTATCTGCGCGTGATCGATCAGCCAGTCGCTTATTGGGGAACCAACTTCACCGGCTTTTTCGACGCACCCGCCCGCGCCGCCCTGTACAGCGCCGATCTGCGGCAGCACGTCGGTGGGTTCACGGGCGAGTCGATCAAGCAGGCGACGTTCGCGCGCGTAGCCGATCGGGATTGGCTGGCGCAGATGCAAAACGCCGATCTCGCCGTGTATTTGCCCGCCGATATTTTGGTAAAAGTGGATCGCGCCTCCATGCTCAATGCGCTCGAAGTGCGTGCGCCGCTGCTCGATCATGTGTTGTTCGAATATGTCGCGGCGCTGCCGCCGTCGTATCGGCGCACACTGCGCGACTCGAAGATCGTCCTCAAGCGCGCGGTGGGCGATCTGCTGCCACGCGAGATTATCACGCGCCCCAAACAGGGCTTCGGGATGCCACAAAGCACGTGGTTGGCGGGCGCGCTCAAGCCACTGCTGATCGACACGCTGACCAGCGGATCAGCGCGCGGACGCGGGTGGTTCGATCAGCATTATGTCGATGATCTGCTGGCGACGCATGATTCGACGCGCGCGCATGATTATCGCTTGTGGGCGCTGCTGTGTCTCGAATTGTGGGCGCAAGTCTATCTCGATGCGTGACCTACTGCTGATCACCGACACGTTGGCGGCGGGCGGAGTCGAGCGTCAACTGTGCGAACTGGTCACGCGGCTGGATCGCGCGCTTTGGCGACCGCGCGTACTGTGTCTATACGGCGCGCGGCGCGGTCTCGACCCGCATTTTATGCATGATCTGCGCGCGGCGGATGTCCCTGTGACGCTGATCGACGCCGCGAACAAAGCGCAAGCATATCGCGCGATCATGTGTGCGGCGCGCGATCAACCGCCTGCGTTGATCCATGCGTGGAATTATCACAGTAATCTGTTGACGCGCGCAGCGCATCCGTTTGTTTCCGCGCGGCTGATCGGCAGCGTTCGCACAGCCTACAGCGCGCGCCAACTGATTTACGAGCGCGCGACGTGGCGGTTGTGCGCGGCGATCACGTGCAACAGCCCGCAGATCGCGCACGATCTGATCACGCGGGCGCGCATTCCGTCGGAACGGGTGCAGATGATCCCCAACGGCGTTGACACTGTGCGTTTCGCACCTACTGACTTGTCGCGCAACGGCTTCACCCTGCTGTTCATGGGACGGATCACGCGGCAGAAAGCGCCCCATTTGATCGCGGAAGCGCTCGGCTTGCTCAAGCGCGCTGGACACCTGCCCGCTAATCTGCGTGTGAATATGGTCAGCGCGATCCATGATGCAGAAGCAAACGCGGCGCTGGAACAAGCGATCGCACGGCACGGATTAGACGATGTGATCGCACGTTTTCCGCCGACGCACACACCCGAAATGTACTATCACGCTGCCGATACGCTGATCCTGCCATCGCTATATGAGGGGCTGCCCAACGTTATGCTGGAAGCGTTAGCGTGCGGCATCCCCGTGATCGCATCGGATGCAGCGAACGCAGCAGGCGTGATCGATCACGGCGCGCAGGGTTGGATCGCCCCGACGAACGATGCGCACGCGCTGGCAAATGCGATTCAGGCGGTGATCACGCAAACGCCCGAACAGATCGCGCGGATGCAATCTGAATGTCGGGCGCGGGCGCTCGATTACCGCATCGAGCGCATGATCGCGGCATATGAGGCGCTGTATGATCGGGTTTTAGCGACTTAGCAAGGTGGTGTAGACCGCCTGTGTGCGTTCAACCATGCGATCAACGGCATAGCGCGCCGCGTTCGCTTGAGCGTGTGCCGCCATGTTCGCGCGTTGATCGGCGGTCAGCGCGCGCGCGGTCAGGATCGACTCGGCTAACGCACGGGAGTCACCTGTCGGGAATACCCACCCATCAACGCCATGCGTGACCACGCTTGATCCATTCGCGCCCGCGCTGATGATCACGAGTTTGCCCGCAGCGTGCGCTTCTAAAACCACATTGGGCAGCCCTTCACGCAGCGAGGGCAGCGCCAGCAGATCAGCGGCGTGCAGATGCGGACGCACA
>JBGSRB010000666.1:0-5504 GCA_041737735.1 Anaerolineae bacterium
GCTGCACCTGCACACGTTCCCATTCTAAAGTGAGGCGGTCGCGCGTGCGTTGTTCGACCACACGTTCCGCCGCGTTCGTCTCGATCAAACCATGAAGCTGTGACAGCACATACTTGATATCGGAAGGCGTATCGTCCATACACTGCCCCGATACCATCAGCATATCCGTCGCGGCAGCGATGCGGGCATCCAGATCGTTTTCTTCGTTCATACTCAACTCACAACTCTTGCGGTTCATCCAACGCGCCCCGAATCGCTTGGATTGCCCGCCGATACAATGACTTGATCGCCTCAAGCGATTGATGGCGTTGTTCGGCAATCTCACTAAACGATAAGCCGTCAGCAAAACGCATTAACACAATTTCCTGATAATGTTCTGGCACACGGTTTAATGCCCCTTGCACCAGCAGCCTTTGATCGATCACATTACTGTCAAACGCTGAAGCGACATTCATGCCCGACTCCAAATCGACTTCTGCCTCATTAGGCGAGCTGCGCCGATTGCGCCGACGGTAAAAATCAGCAATGTGACGATTGACAATCGTATATAACCACGTATTGAAGCGCGCTTCTTCTTTGAACGAGTGCAGCGAACGCAGAAGCGCAATGAACACTTCTTGCGTCACATCTTCGACATCTTGCGGCGGCACTTTGCTGCGAACGCGGTTATATACCTTCTTAAAATACCGATCATACAGTGCGAAGAACGCCTCTTTGTCGTCAGACTGTGCGCGGCGCACCAGCACTTCATCGGTGACGTTTTCCGTCATATCATTCATTCTTTGTGTCGTGATCATCGCATGATTCATGTCGCATCCGCATGAAATCCCTATGAATATTGGTTAAGAATGTTTCAGACGCTGAAGTTGTGCCGCCACATGATGATCATCAGGCAGGATGGACAGGCTAACCGTATATAAGTCGATGGCGCGCTCGTGATCGCCACTGTTTTCCGCTTGTTCAGCGGCGGTGGTCAGCACTTCGACCGATTGGGGCAGCAGTCCACACTTAAATAAGTGGTATGCCAGCATTTTAGGCTGATATTCGACCTGTGTATAACCACGCCAGAATGTGACCGCCGCCCGATGCAGTTGCAAACGCTGCGCGCGGCTGAGACTTTCGTAGATCACGCGCTGCGTCAACCCATGCCGGAAGCAGAAATGACCGTCGCCGTCCTCATCTTCGAGTATCTGCGCTTCGACTAATTCCGTGATGATGCCGAGCAAAACTTCGCGATCCAACTTGCATAATTCCACCAGCGCTTCCACGCCGAAATTCTCGGACAGCACCGCACCCGCGCGCAGCGCCGTCTGCACATCCGGGTGAAAGCTGTCCACGCGGCTGATCACCAACTCACGGATGTCGTCAGGCAGCACATCGAGGTCAGCATTAGGTTTGAGTTCGGCAAAGGCGTCGGTGATGTCGATGTGTTCCTGCTGAATCAGCAAGCGCAGCAGCGACTCAATGTACATCGGGCGACCACTCGTGCGCCGCCATAACAAAGTCTTGAGTCGTTCGCCCAAGTCGGTGACGTGCAAGATCGCCATCGCCACCTGATACGTTTCATCCTCATTCAAATCAGGCAGCACCATGCGCTGCACATCAAGATCATAATTTTCGGTGGGTTCGTGCAGCACCGTGATCACGAGCTTGCTATTGGTGATGCGCTCGATCACCTGTTTGAGCGTTTCGAGCGCCTGCGAATTCTCGGCGCGCAAATTGTCGATCACGATCAGCGTGGGCGTCTTGTCCGTCAGTTTATGCAGCAGCGCGATCACCGATTCGGTCACGCTATAACGCAGATGCTCGCTGGTGGTGGTCAGCCCACGTAAGCCGCGCGTTTCATCGACGAGGGTATCAATGATGGTTTCAGTCAGCGCTGCGTCATAGTCGTGCAGATCAAGCTCATGCAGTGTGCTGTCAAGCGTCATCACCGCGTTGATGAAATCATGCAGCGGATCAATGCCGAGTAACTGAGTGAACACCAACGCCCACGTGGTGCGCGGCGTGCTGCGCCATTGGCAGGTGACCCACGCGACCTTAAAGCCGGATACCGTCGCCATTTTAGCGAACTGCCGCGCGATGCGCGTTTTGCCCGCGCCGGGGTCTGCCACCAGCGCAATGGCGCGGCGGCGGCTTGAGCTACTCGCCTGCTTGAGCGCGTAACTCAAGGACAACATGAACAGATCATGCCCGATGAACGGCATGTCCGACGAGAAATTGACATCGACTGTTGGCTCGGCAGCGCCTTTGACGCTAAATGAATGAACCGGCGAACTTTTTCCTTTGAGGTTCAGCGGTTCGATGGCTTCTACGTCAAACGAGTCGCGCACGCGGGCAAAAACCGGCTGATCGATTAAAATCTGCATCGGCTCAGCTTTCGCCATCAGGCGCGCGGCTAAATTGACCTCATCACCCATCACTGTATATTCGCGCCGTGACTTCCAGCCCACTTCGCCCGCGAAGATCATCCCCATCGTAATGCCCATGCGATGCGTAATGTATTCTGCGCGGCGCAGGTCGGGCGGCAGTTCATCGTGTAAGCGGCGGTTGAAGAAGTTCAGTTGATAATTGATCTCTAATGCGGCATCCACCGCGCGGTTGGGATCATCATAGTGCGCGATGGGCGCGCCAAACGTGATCAGCAGTTTGGCACCCAACTTATACGGATCGGACCGGGTGAGCGTGCCGCCGCGCGCCGTAACCACGCGCTGCACCATGTTGTAATAGCGTTCCGTCAGCGCGGCTGCCCGTTCCAGATGATCATCCTCGCCCCATTCAAAACATAATTCAGCAAAGCCGGTAACATAAATGAACAGCGTTGTGATAAGGCGGTTCTCGCTGCGAAGATGATAATTGCCGCTTAACACCAGTTCATTGAGAATCGGCGGCGCAACATAACGCGCCACTTTTTGCACGCGCGCTAATTCGCTGGTCACGCTTTCGATCAAACTGACCACACCATAATCGAACAAGGCGGCGGTTTTCGGACGACGCCGACGCACAAGATCAAACTCGTAATCGTCTAACTCATCCCCTTGATCATCCACCACCTGCACATACGCATCGTTCAACGGGTGCAGGGTGTAATCGGTGGCAATTGTTTCCGCCAGCGCACGATCGATAATCACTTCGCCATCAATACCAGCGGCTTCGGCGTCCATTGCCCCGCCGGGCAGCGCCCCCTGCACCAAATGGTCACGCTGCGCTTCATTGCCCACCAGCGATTCAAACAGTCGCCCACGTGCGATGCCAATCGACATATGCAGGCTGTAATCTTGTGCGCCGCCTAGCAACTCGACTAGACGCGGCGCGCTGATCGGTTGAAACCGCTTGATCGCGCGCTGCATCCGCCACCCCGCACGGATCGCTTTATGTAAATCAGCGCTGCTGTCATCCATCGCCGGGAAGAATACGAGCAGCGCATCGCCCGCGAATTTGAGCATCTGCCCGTCTGATTTCGCTAGAATTTCGAGCATATCCGCGAAATAGTCGTTCATGATGATGGTCAGCACTTCCGCGCCATCAGTCGGGTTGACCCTCACCAACTGCTCAGACAGCGCGGTGAAGCCGCTGACATCGGCAAACATAAACGTTCCCAACCTCAGCGCGTGATATTGTTCCGAGCGCGGCAGCTCTTCTTCAGCGATATACAACGGCAAAAATGATGTGAGCGCTTTATACAAGCTGTTCAAATGGAGCAGCGTGTCGGTCAACGCTTCGACTTCAGGCAAACGGTCGATCAGTGTTGGCGGCACGAAACGACGCAGTTGATTTTGAGTTTCTGCTGGAATTTCCTGCCATGAGGTCGTGTCTGGTGTGGTCAAAAGACGCGCTCCACATCGGCTGACATTTCAAGAGTAGGTCTAGCATTTGCATTGTATGACAAAACAGCCTGCGAATCCAATTCATGAAAATTTAATTGGTTTAATGAATACATTTCTGCACCGTGCGGTTCGCCCGCCACCTAACTTATGTTACACCTTACGAATGTTACTCAACTTGATTCTAGGTCGTCGCGCGTGCGAATGCCATTAAGCTTTACCCGCACACCCGTTTAACTCATCGCGGGCTGAACATTCTTTGCTGAACATTCTTTAATGAAGATACCCTCACATTCTCTTGATCTTTTTGGCACAATTCAGGCGTATAATGTACACGTGTCCAGAATATCATTCAACGGCTGCTCACACATCAGGAGATAAATTCGCATATGAAACTTGTGTTCAGCCTCATTACGCGGCTGTCATTGCGCTTTCGCGCCGTGATTTTGCTGCTGGCGCTGCTGATTTCAGCGGCGGGCATCGTGGCAACATCCCAGCTTAAGGTCGAACTCATTCCCCCAGTCGCCTTCCCGCAAACGATCATCTTGGCGCAAGCGGGCGGCATGACGGGTGAACAAGTCTTGACCATCGTCACCGAGCGCATCGAAACTGCGCTGCGCCAGATTCCCGAAGTCGTCAACATTGAATCGACCACCACCAGCGGCTTTGGTGCTGTGATCACCGCGCGCAACAATTTTGGTGATAATCAGGCGCGTGTGGTGGCAGACGTGCAAGCCGCGCTCGATACCGTGTGGCTGCCATCGCGTCGCATCGCGCCATCCGACGGTGAGACGCCGGAAGCTTTCAGCGCGCGCCTGCTGGCGGAAATGACGCCGGACGTGCTGATTTATCTGGCGGAACGTGATCCGAATTTCCTGTTCCAGTTGACGCCGCAAGTGTGGTCGGCGCTGCCGGTTGAAACCGTCGAAGCGTTGGCTGCTTATCTCGCGGCGGAAACGCGCGACGCCAGCGGCAGCGCGCTGCGGGCGTTGGTCGAACAAGAGATCATTCCCGCGTTGGAGAACATCCCGCAGGTGGCGAATGTTTCCATCGGCGGCGGGCAAGCCCTGCCGGGCGATGAAGACACACCACCCATCATCAGTGGTGAAGCCGCCAGCCTGCTGCTTGATCTCACGCCCGCGGTCTGGACGGTCATTCAAGCTAAGCTGCCCGACATCGACGCGCTGACGCCAGCCACTGCTGAAACCCTGCGTGCGATCCCGGTCACGATCCCGACCACGCCGCCCGCCCTGCCTGCCAGTTGGCAAATGGATCGTTTCACCGACGCGACCGACTTGCGCGAGATGCAAACACTCACGCGGTCGCTGAGCGCGGTGTTCAATCAATTTATGACCAGCGGGCAAATTGTCGGAGCGCTGCGCCAAACCGATGATCTGACGGTGGCAGATGTTGAGCAAATGCTGGCGCTCGATCCGACCATCCTCAACTACTTCACGGGTGATCAACTGGTGGCACTGCCCGCGGATGTGTTCGCCGCGCTGCCCGCCGATTATATCGCGGGTTTAGACGGCTTCACGCGCGACGGATTAGCCGCACGTGCGCTTGCCGCCACCCTCACGGGTGAGGCTGCACCGCCCGCACCCATCGATCTGCCGCAGGCGTGGCGCATCGCGCCGCCACAGGTGATCACCTTCAGCTTTGACGACCTGCCGCTGGCGA
>JBGSRB010000038.1:0-4919 GCA_041737735.1 Anaerolineae bacterium
CCGCCAGCGCCCGCCACCGAATAAATTCGACCTGTGCGCGACGACGATCTACCTTAATGGCGCGGCGGCTCGACCGCGATGATCAGCGTGGGTGCGTCAGCACTGCCCACCGCCGCCCCCAGATAACGCGCGCCCGCGATCAATTCTACTTCCCCGGCTTCGAGCAGCAGCGGCGGCGTGCTGCCGTAATTCCGCATATCGATCACATGGCGACCGGGCAGCTTATCGAACGTGAACTGCCCGTTGTTATCATCCAGCGTGTAGGGATACGCCAAGCGCGACACGAACACGCCGCGATCCAACCGGAAATCGAGTTCGGGCAAGTTTTCGACCGCGTGAACCACCGTGATGCGTGCATAACCCGCTTGCAGCGGTGGCAGGTCGAGATCATCGATCAGCAGCGGGAAAATCGTGTCATCCGCGAACGAACCGATCAGCGCGATGGTGCTAGAAATATTCGGGCGCAGCGTGAACATCGCCGGGATGATCAGCGCATCGCCGCCGCCAACCGGAACGAATGTCAGCGTGACCACGCCCGCATCCAGTTCCAGCCAACCCGTGACCGCCGGAAAACTGATCTGCTGCAAGCCGCGCGGCTCAGCATCGATTAGCACATCGAAGGCGGGCGCATCGGGCGCGAAATGCGCCACGCGCAGCCGTGCCGGGGCGAGCAGCGCATCCGGCAGCAGCACGCTTTCCAGCGCATGAAAGACGTGATCGCCCGCGATCTGATCGACCGTCGATACCGCCGCCGATCCCACGCGCAAACGCCCGTCCGCTAACGCGCTGGTGAAGCGCGCGCCCGACTGCATCTCGATCTCAACACCCTGCGCCATTGTGCGAAACCACAAACGCCCATCCGCACTGTGATTGATCAGCAGAGCGCGCAGCGCGTCGGCGTCCGCCAGCAGTTGATCGGGCGTCAGGTTGAGAAAATCGAGCGCGGCATCGAAAGCGGTATCGGTCGGCGCGAACAGCGTGATCGACGCGCCGCTAGGCTGATCGAACAGCAGAGCATCTGCTTCAAGCGCCGCCACCAGCAGCGTGAAGCGTCCATCGCGGCGCAGCGCGTCGATCAGCGGATTGGAGGAATCATCCTGCGCGTGGACGGTCAGCCCGCCCACGCACAACAGCACAACTAAGAGGTGTATGATCTTCATGCGCGTGATTGTAGCAGCGCTCTTTACGCGCCCGCAATGCGCGCTTGGATTGTTTCGAGCATGGCGTCGGGTTCCGCGCTGAACGAGAAGATCACCGCCAGCCTGCCTTCGGGATCGAGCAGGTACGAGGGTGTCGAGTGATCGACCAGATAATTCCCGTTTTCGTCGGCTTCGTTAAGCTGGTAGTACAAGCCGAAATCAGGCGAGAGGCGCGCTAGTGTGACCTCATCGCCCTGCAAGCCGATGAACTCAGGATCAAAGCGCGTCACGTAACGGTTAAGCTGATCAACCGTGTCGCGTTCGCCATCCACGCTGATGAACACAAATTCGACGCGCTCGGCAGCGTCGCCCAGTTGTTCCTTGATCTGGCGGAACTCGGAGAGCGTCAGCGGGCAAAAATCGGGACAGTGCGTATAGCCAAAAAAGACCAACACGAAATTGCCGCGCAGATCGCTCAGGCTGACATCTTCGCCCGTGGTGGCGGGCAGGGTGAAGTCCTGAATGGGTTCGGGCGGCTCAATCGGCGTGATGCCCGGCACGCTCGGCGCAAAGGTCGGCGTGGGCGCGCTGGTGGCGAACTGCTGCAAGCCCGCGCCCGTGACTAACCCGATCAGCAGCACGCCGATCATTAGCACGCCCAACAGCGTCAACGATAGCATTTGATTGCGCGGCGGCGCGCTGTTCGGCGGTTGTGGTGAATCGCTCATAACCTTGTTTACTCCGTTAAATCGACCACTGGCACAGCGGCGGTGATCGTAATGTCGTTGCTAAAGTAAAACGTGGCGATCAAGGCATCGCCCACTGCTAACTCGGTGGGCAGGTCATCGATCAACACGAAGATGTTGCCCGGTTGCAGCAGCAGACGCGCCTGCGGCGGCGCACTGAGAAATTCGAGCAGTTCACTTTGCGCGCCATCGCTGCGTGAGGTTTGGCGCAGTTCGGCAAGCGCACCCGCGCTCGTTTCGACGACATTCAGCGTTTGCCCGCGCCCGGTTGGGTTGGCGAAGATGCCATAGATCGCGTAAAGCGGGTCAAGTGGACGCTGCCGATCCTGATAAGGCGCGGCGAAGGTGTTGTACAAGTAAATCGGCTGTTCGGCGGGCGGCGTATCGGTGACCAGCGCGGCAGTTGTGTGCGTGATCGAGTCGCCTGCTTCGTCTTCAAACAGCAAATTGAGCGCGACCGCCGTATCGGGATACAACTCGCGCGTGATGTCCATAATCATGATGTGAAAGCTGCCCGGACGCAGTTCGACTCGTTCGCCCGCCGGAATCAGCAAACCGTCCTCAAGTTCGCGCATCCGCATCACGTCGTTTTCGACCTGCGTCTCGTGAATCTCGATCAGGGTCGCGTCGGCAAATTCCGCACCGATCAAGCGATAATCCGTCGGCGTCGTGTTCTCGATCACCATGTAGGCGGCGCTGACCACGCCTGCCATGCTCATGTCGTCCGCATGATCAGCGTGATCGGCAGCGTCGTCAGCTTCATCGTCAGGCTGAGCGGCGGTCGGGCGCATCCACACATTGTAGATGCGTAATTCTTGCGGCGGTTGTTCCTGCGCGCTGACGCTTAACGCGCTGATCAGCAGCGCGACCATCAGCAAAAGCAGCATTGCCCGTGGCAGGCGCATACGTGAAGCCTCCTCATAATTCGCGTGGATTTATACTTGTGAAAAGTGTAGCAGGTTCGCCGTGCGGCGGCAATGCAACACTGAGATTACGTCTCACTTATCGCTGACCGTACCAGTACGTACCAATGTATCAATATTGGAACAACACACACAGCGCACTTGCCGTTAAAATAGATTCAGGTGTAAATTTGGACAATCGTCAAGGATAAATCAGCGATGCCCAAAGTCGAACAAGCGCTTGAGATTGCCGCAGTTCCCCGTGTGCTTTTCGACGTGATCGCCAATCAACCGGAACGCATGACGGAATGGTGGAGCGCGATTGAAGTGCAGCAGCGGGTGACGCCCCCACCAACCACGATCGGGTCGGTGTCGCGCTATGTATACAACATGCTCGGCGTGCGCATCAAAGGTGAGCATCAGGTGATCGCCCTGACGCAAGATGAGCATATCGCCATTAAAACGATCAGCGGCATCGATGCCGCGATCGAGTTCACCTGCGCGCCCAGTCGCGGCGGCACGCGCATCACTGTGCGCGTCGTCTATGCGCTGCCGGGCGCGCTGCTTGGCAGTCTGCTGGATCGCAAGCGCATCGAGCAGCAAAACATCGAGAGTCTACATGACAGCCTGCACGCGCTCAAGCATATTGTCGAAAGCGAAGCGCGGGCGGGGTAGTGCAGTGGGCGCAACATCATTCCAGGCGGATGCGCGGGTTGAGCAGCGCGTAGGCTAAGTCCGCCAGCAGATTCGCCAGCGCGAAGAAGAAGATGATCACCATGACGACCGCCTGCATCAGTGGAATGTCTTTGCGCTCAACCGCCACAGTCATTAAGCGCCCCAACCCCGGATAACTGAACACATTCTCGATCACGATCAAGCCGCCGATCAGCCAACCGAAGCTAAGCGCGATCACGGTAATGGTGGGCAGCAGCGCGTTCCGCAGCACATGTTTGAAGATCACGACGCGCAGCGGCAAGCCCTTCAAAATCGCCGTGCGCACGTAAGGCTTCTTGAGTTCGTCGATCACGCCCGCGCGCGTCATGCGTGCGATGTATGCCATCAGCACAAAGGTCGCCGCAATCGCAGGCAGGATCAACTGAGCTAATTGATCGATCAGCGGGGCATCGGGCGCGGCGATGGCGCTTGCCGGAAACCAACCTAAACCGAGCGCGAACACGTTGATCAGCACGATGCCGGTCACGAATTCGGGCAAGCCGACCACTGAAAGCGTCAGCACCGAGATCAGATTGTCCACCCATGTATTTTCGCGCAAGCCCGCGATCACGCCGAGCAGCATCGACAGCGGCACACTGATCACCAGCGTCAGCAGCGCCAGATTGAGCGAATTCCCCAGACGATCCAGCACCAGCGGGCGGATCGGCGCGTTGCCGCTGGTAAAGGCGTTGCCCCAATCGCCGCTGACGAAGCGCATCAACCAATTGACATACTGCTCGGCGGGCGGTGCGTTTAAGCCGAGCGTCTCGCGCAGTTGTTCGAGCGCTTCGGGGCGGGCGTCGCGTCCGAGAATCAAGCGCGCGACATCACCGGGCAAAAGCTGCGTGAGCGCGAAGATGAGCATCGACGTGAGCAGCAGCGTGAGCGCCAGCAGTGCCAACCGTCGAACCAAGTAGCGCGCCATCGGCTAGACATCCTCACGATTGGAAACAGGCGCAGTGGCTTGCAGCGTCGTCAGTTCGTCGATCGGAATGTGGCAGCGGATGAAATGTCCGTCGCCCGCGTCCTGAAACGGCGGCACTTCATCGACACACACCTGCCCGATAAAGCGCGGGCAGCGCGTATGAAAACGGCAGCCGCTCGGCACATGCGCCGCGCTGGGAACATCGCCCTCTAAGCGGATGCGCGCGCGCTTGACCGTGGGATCAGGGACGGGCGTCGCGCTCAACAGCGCTTCGGTATACGGGTGCGCGGGTGCGCCGTAGACCTGTTCGACTGTGCCTTCTTCGACGATCTCACCCAGATACATCACCACGATCCAATCGGCGAGATAACTCACGACTTCGAGATTGTGCGAGATCAGCAGATACGATGCGCCGTGTTCCGCGCGCAGGTCTTTGAGCAAATTGAGGATCACCGACTGCACCGACACATCCAGCGATGATGTTGGTTCGTCC
>JBGSRB010000093.1:0-3909 GCA_041737735.1 Anaerolineae bacterium
CGCTGCCGTCACGCGGGCGGGCGCGCTGCTGATCGTGCTGTCCCCGTTGATGGTGCTGCCCAGCGTGATTTCCGTCGGCGGACTGCCACCGAGTCATATGCGCTCGCTCGGCATGATCCCGCTGATCGTGGTCGCGGTCGCGGTGGGCGGCGCATGGGTGATCGAACGCATATCGGCTAGGTCGCTCCTACGCCGTTATAGTTTTATGCTCATCATCCCCCTGCTGATCGCCACCTACGCCGCGCGCGATCTGTATTTTGGGTGGGCGACGCGCGTCGATGTGTACTACGAAACCGACGCCGATCTCGCCGCCGCCGCCGCCTGGCTGACGGATCACGCCGCGCCGGATGAGCGCCTGTACATCGCCGCGCGCGATAAGGGGCATCCCACCGTCGAGATCGCCAATCTGCCGAATGTGGCGTGGCTTGGCACGGACAGTCTGTTCATGCCCGCGCCCGACGAACGCGCGATCGCCGTGTTTCCGCGCAGCGCGCCGCCGCATCCGTTATTCCTGCCGCTGATCGAACAGGGACGCATCGACGCGCGCGAACTGCCGCAAGCGCCGGATCAGCGCGCAGCGTTTGAGGCGTTCCGCTTGGCGGGGACAAACGCTGGTGCAACGCCAACCGTGCGGAATGCGTATCTAACGTTAATTAGCACGGATGCGCCGCCGATCCCGTCAGGCGGATCGGGCGATGTGCTGATCGCGTGGCGCATCGATCAGCCGCCGCCGTTCACCGATTACACGCCGCTGCTGCAACTTGAGGACGCCGACGGCACGGTCTATCATCGCGGTGATGTGTATGTCGCGCGCTCGAACGCATGGCGCGCGGGCGCAACCCTGTATCAGCTTATGCGCGTGATCGTGCCGCCTGCCACGCCGCCGGGGGATTACCTGCTGCGCGCGGCATGGGTGGGGCGCGCGGAGGATGCGTATTCGCCTTATCTCACCGACACAGGGCAGGCGGGCATCTGGGCGGATGTCGGCACGCTGACCGTCACGCGACCCGATCAGCCGCCGAACGTGAACGATCTGCCGATTACGACGCGCGCTGATGAGCGCCTGACGCCTGACGTCACGCTGATCGGCTGGACGCTGGATCAATCCCCGCGCCGACCGGGGGAAAGCATCCCGATCACGCTGTTCTGGCGCGCTGAAACCGACGCGCCCGCACCGTTTACCGTTGCGGCGACGTTAGGTGATGAAGCATTAGCGACGTGGCAGCCGTTGGCGCAGCGCTATCCGCTCGATCAGTGGCGCGCGGGTGATGTCTGGGCGGAACGGATCACGCCGCGCAGCGCGCCCGATCACGAAGCGGGAGATCATCCGTTGGCGCTGCTCGTGGGTGATCATACAGTGGCGCTTGGCGCGATCACGCTGGCGGGCGTGGCGCGCGTGTTCGATCTGCCGCCCGTCGCACAGATCATCAATGCCGACTTCGGCGGCGTGATCAGGCTGCACGGTTACACGGTTTACACAGAATTTACAAATGTCTATATTGAAATTGTGTGGCAAATGCTTGATAATCGTTATGACAACTATACGGTGTTCGTGCATCTGCTGGATACAAATGGAAATATCAGCGCGCAATTTGATGCCGAGCCGCTGCAAAACACCTATCCCACCGCTTTATGGGTGAATGGCGAAGTCGTGCGTGACGTGATCACGCTGCCCTTGCCTGAGGCGGCGGTGGCGCTGCGTGTGGGTTTATATGACCCCGCAACTGGTGTCCGCTTGCCATTACCCGATCAGCGCGATTTTGTAGTGATCGAGCTGTAATGAAATTCTAATGAAACTCTTGATTTTCTCTATACTCACAGATCAGAAAAATAGATTAAACTTATAGAAATGGACATCGTTATTATGCCAAGGTTAAAATCCGTTCAAATCGATGGCGCAACTTGACCCATGAATGAATATGCGATCTGCATCAAGGGTCAAACCGATGCGATTTATCACATCGAAGCCCCGCACACTGAAGGTTATGTTCTGGGGCGTGCTGACTCCGGTTCGCATTACACGCCCGACCTTGATTTTGCGCCCTACGCCGCGCGTGAGCATGGTGTTTCGCGGCGTCATGCAGCGCTCATTGTCTATCAAGGGCGCACGCATCTGATCGATCTCAACTCGGTCAACGGCACGTATGTGAATGGCAAACGGCTGCCACCGGAACAACCGCACCCGATCAGCGCGGATCAAATGGTGCGTTTAGGCACACTCGAACTACGGATTACCGAAGCGTAAAAATAGATGTTTATTAAAACGTAAATTTGTGTATACTGTCACAAATAAAAGATCCATAGAAAGCAAGTGAACGTATGAGTTCCAATATCGTGCAAACCCAACTTCGCTTCGGCGGTTCGGTGTGGTGTAACTTGGACATCGCGCTGCGTAATCTCGATCAATTGTTCGGTCGCGCGGTGCAACCGCTCGGCTTGACGATCATCGAGTGGTACATCCTGCGCGCGTTATTTGAACGCGACGGGCAGCACGCATCCGAGTTAGCACGCGCCGTCGGTCGCGCCGCGACTTCCTTCACGCCCAACCTCGACAAGCTGCAAAGCAAGGGCTATATCGAGCGTAAGCCTGATCCTACGGATCGCCGCGCGGTTCACATCTACCTGACGGATCAAGCTCAGGCGATCCGCGACAGCGTGACGCTGACCGGTCAGGAAATCGACGCGCAAATCCGCGAGTTGTTCGATGCTGACAACTTTGAAGCGTTCAGCACCGTGCTGGCAGCGCTGCAAACGCTCGAACCGAATTACAACGATCAGCCCACCGCCGCTGAATTGTCGGAAGGCGTTGGTAACCCGCGTGGTCGGCGCACACGCAACGGCAACGGCAAGCACGACTAAGCAAATCCGCGCGTCTTTGTGGGGCTTGGTGCGCCAAGCCCCGCGCAAATCGTATCCTCGCTAGTGCCATCAATCCAACAACTGCTAATTACTGCGCGCTATCCGTTGTTTTCACGACATCGACCAGTGGCGCGCCCGTCGCCTGCTGAAGTTGCGCCAACGTGATCGGGAAGATGGCATTATGCGCGCCGCCCGCCGCGTAAAGCTGTTCCCACCGATCAAGCGATTGATCGATAAATTTCTGCACGCTGGCGCTGCGATGCGGAAACGGCGGCACGCTGCCCGGCTCATAACCAAAGGTGGCGACCAACTGTTCCGGCGTGGCGACTTTCACGCGCTTGCGTCCCACATTGAATAAATCGGCAATTTTGCGATCATCCACGCGCTGATCACCGCTGGTCAGCACGACAATCGGCTGATCCTCAACCACAAAGCAGATACTTTTGACGATCTGCCCCAACTCGCAGCCGATGTTGTCGGCAGCTTGCTGGCTGGTGGCGGTGGTGCTGTCGAAAAAGTGGATGCGAATATCCCAATTGAGCGCATCAAGCGCGGCTTGCACATCGGCAGGCGTCATCGGCTGCATGAAGCTGTCTCTCCTGAAGTGAACGATGTCTGGAAGCTTACCCCTAATCCACGCGCGCGAACGTGAGCGTATAGTTCACGAACGCGGGGCCCTCCGGCAGCGTCACGCGGATCACTTGGTTGAGCGTTGCCGGCGTGAAGCGCAGCGTCAGCGTGGCACCACAAGCCAGCGTGGGCGTGATCTCCAACCCCCAGCGCAGCCGCGTGATGCCCTCGCCGCTGCACACAATGCGCGCCTCGTAAGAGGCTGGCGCGTCAGCGGTGGGCAAAAACATCAAGATCGCGTCGGTGTCGTCGCCAATCGGCGCGCTCACCCGTTCGCGGAACTCGGTGATCACGCTCAGATCAATGCTGTAGTCATCGTCGGGCGGAGCATTGGGCGCGCTGGATGTCGGCGTCCATGTGACGGTGGGCGTCACGGTGTTAGGGATCGCCGTGGCGCTCGCTGTAGCGGGCGCGCTGGTG
>JBGSRB010000102.1:0-9504 GCA_041737735.1 Anaerolineae bacterium
GCGTTTCGGTCACGGCTTGGCGCAGCGCCGGATTAAAAGCGTTCAATTGCGCGGTATCCGACCAGCCCGGAAACAACGGATCGCGCCCGTGCGCCACCACAATCCGCTTGCCTTGTGCATCTTCATCATGGAAAAAATCGGATGGGCGATTTTCCACATCGGCAGGTCTGCCCCCCACCATGTAATCGGGGTATTGGCTCACCCACGCATGATCAACCGCGACATGATTCGGCACATAATCGAGCATGATGCCGATCTTACGTTCGCGTAAGCGGCGGCGCAGTTGGGCTAAGCCGGTGCGCCCGCCGATGCGCGCGTCCACTTCATACGCGCCAATCGCATAGGCGCTGCCGATGATGTCGTTATCGGTCACATCAGGCAGCGCGCCCACATATTCATGTTTGTATTTCAGGGCATTGGTGCGCCCGAATAAACTACGTTCCCACACGCCCATGAACCACACCAGATCGATGCCGGGTGGCAGCGCATCTAACGCGCTGTCCGGCACTGTGTGCAGCGTGATCGTGCGTCCATGTTTGCGGCTCAATTCTTCCAGCCACACCCACGTATTGATTTCATAGACAAATAACTTACTAGACCATGCAGCCATACGGCGCGTCCTGTAGAATAAGTCCAACGGGTTCGACAAACGATGATGATAAACGCGATAATACGTCAAACCAAGCGATTCAGGGAGATCGGATCATGGCAGATGGTTATTTCATCACACCCAAAGACGCCGCGCAGATCGAAATGCTGCCCGGCATTCACCGCCGCACCATGGGCATCACCGATGAAGTGATGCTGTGCGAGTTCTTTCTGGAGCGCGACGGCATTGTTCCCGAACACCAACACATGAACGATCAAGTGGGTTATGTCGTTTTTGGTCAGCTTGAACTCACCGTCGGCGGACAAGCGCGCACCCTGAATCCCGGCGACAGCTACGCGATCCCCGGCGGCATTTTGCACAGCGGACGCGCCCTGATCGACACCCTCGTCATTGATGTGTTCTCGCCGCCGCGTAACGATTACCGCACCGAAGCGCGCTAAGATGCGCTTTTGTGCCAAAATGTTTAGAATAAACCATAATCACGCCCGTGAAAGTCTGTTAGATAAGCGAGCCTAACTATGGATATTTACCAACCCAACCGCAAAGCGCGCGGGCGCGCCCGTGAACGCCATGCCTCACGGCGCGGCAACGCGATGGTGACGCGATCCGCCGCGCCCAATTCCATTGACGACAACAACACGCCGCTGATCGCGGAAACGCCCGTCATGAGCCGTGCGCCGCGCACGATCACAGCCGACAATCTCGAAGTCTGGAAGGGGCGCGCGCTCGTGTTCACGCGCGATGCCGCGTGGTATGCGCGCCGCAGTCCGTGGGTGTGGGGCAGCGCAATTGCCGCCGTGCTGCTGCTGATCGCGCTGTTCTTCGGGCATTACATCACGGGCGCGCGCGTCTACCCGAATGTATGGGCGCTGGAAACCGATCTCGGCGGCTTGACTCCCGATGAAGCCAGCGCTGCCTTGCAAAGCGCGTGGACGCGCGACGTGCGCATCATCTTGCGGGATGGTGCGCGCGAATGGTCTGCCCTGCCCGCCGATCTCGGAATGCGCCTCAACGCGCCCGTTACTATCGAAGCCGCGCGCGCTGTCGGCTTGGGCGGAATGCCCTTCGGTTATGAAGTGCTGCCCGCCGTCGAACTCGACTTCTTGACCGCGCAGAACTTTCTGCTCGATTTGACCGAACTCTCGAAAATCCTGCCGTATAACGCGGGCTATAGCTGGCAGGGCGATCAACTGGTGGGTATGCCGGGAACCGACGGACGCTTTCTCGACATCGCCGCCACGATGGAAACCCTGCAAAACAACCTGCCGCAGATCGCCACAACGGGTGTTTTCAACATCACCATGACCACCACGCCGCCTGATCAGCGCGACCCCGAACCCTACCTCTTGCAGGCGCGCGCGTTCACTGCTCAGGATTTTATCATTCGGGGTTATGATCCCTTCAGCGATGAGCATTTCGCGTGGACAACTGACCGCAATACGCTCACCTCATGGCTTGAAGCGGGAGAAAGTGGTTTAAGCCTGCGGGACGACTTGTTCGCTGATTTCATCGCGGCACAAACGGCATCGCTGCAATCGACCAACGACCGCCGCTATGTTGAACCCATCGACACCATGAGCAAGATGCGCGCCGCCATCACCAGCGCCGAACACGAGATCACGATTCGCGTACGCTATTTCGCGGGGCAATACACCGTGCAATCCGGCGATAATGGCTATCGCATCGCGCGGCGCACAGGCGTGCCGTTCTATCAGCTTCAGCAGGCGAACCCCGGTCGTGATTGGGAAGTGCCGCTCAGCGTGGGCGAAAGCATCAACGTACCATCGCCCGACATCACCCTGCCGCTTGATCCCGTGCCGAACAAACGCATTGTGGTGGATATGCGTTCGCAAACTTTGGTCGCGTTCGAGAATGGCGAAGTCGCCTTCAACTGGTCGATCTCGACGGGCATCGACCGCGCACCAACATCACCGGGCATTTACCAGATTCTCAGCCATCATGAAACCGCCAGCGGCGGCAGTTATGAATTGTGCAGCGCGGTCGGCTGTGCCAACTGGGTGATGGATTACTTCATGGGCATTTACGAAGTCGTTCCCGGCTTGGTCAACGGCTTTCATGGGAATGTGCTGCTGCCCAATGGAACGCTGCTGGGCGGCGGCAATGTGGGAAGCCCGTTTACCTACGGCTGCATCATGAGCGAGCAAGAACAAGCGCGGATGCTGTACTATTGGGCGGATCAAGGCACCATCGTCGAAATCATCGGACGCGATTATCCGCCGCGCAGCCGTCTCGCCGCCGATTGGTACGGTCAGCAAGCCGCCGCGCAAATGGGCATCGAGATCGGGTGAACGCGCACCCGAACGCGCGTTTTGCGCCGCACACATAAGGACGTGTCGTGAACAATCAGCACCGTGTGATCCTAATCGGCATTGTGATCGTCTATTTTGCGTTAGGGCTGGCGTTTGTCGTGCGCACCCCGGCATGGCAAGCGCCCGACGAACCCGCGCACTACAACTACATCGCGCAGATCGTCAACGGCGAACTGCCCGTGATCGAACCCGGCGACTGGGATCGTCTCTATCTCGAACAACTCACCAGCGCGAACTTTGCGCCTGATTTGCTCGATGGGCTGCCTGCGCTGCGTTACGAAGATCACCAACCGCCGCTGTATTACCTGCTCCAAGCACCCGTGTTCGCGCTGACCGGCGGATCGCTGATCGCACTGCGGATCGTCTCGCTGATCATGGGCGTCGGCGTGATTCTGGCAGCCTATGCCATCGCGCGCGAGTTGTATCCCACCAAGCCGATCATCGCGCTGACGGCGGCGGCGTTCCCGGCATTTCTGCCGCAATATCTCGTGATCATGTCGTCCGTCAGCAATGATGCAGGTGCGCTGCTCGTAATCGCCATCGCCCTGCTGCTGATCGTGCGTTTCATTGACGATCTTGTGCCTGCGTGGTGGTTGGGTGTGATCGTCGGCATCGGCTTGCTGACGAAGGTCAATACGCTGTTTTTGGTCGGCTTAGTGCCGCTGGCAATTTTGCTCAAGTGGCATTACGCCGGACGCCGCAGCACCGCCGATTTAATCGCGCCGCTGGTGGCGTTCGCCCTGCCCGTGCTGGTGATCGGCGGCGTCTGGATGATCCGCAACGTGTCGGTCTACGGCGTCCCTGATATTTTCGGCTTAGGACGGCATGATGTCGTCGTGGCGAATCAAACGCGCACCGTCACGCGCATTGACGAGATCGGCACATCGGCATATCTGAGTGAAGCCGTCACGACCACCTTCAACAGCTTCATCGGGCAACCCGGCTGGATGGCGCTGCCCCTACAAGGCTGGATGTACACTGTCAGCCTGATCATCACCATCAGCGCGGCGGTGGGCGGCTTGCTCGGCGCGATCATCGGGCGCGCGCGGCTCGATGTCGAATACGATCACTTTCACCCCGCCATGTGGATCACGCTTACGGTGGCGGCGCTGCTAGCGCTGGCGCAGTATCTCTACTACAACTTGGAATTTTTGCAGCTTCAGGGGCGTTACCTGTTCCCCGCACTGATTCCGCTGGCGCTGTGGGGCGCGCTCGGCTTAGATGCGTGGCGACGCTTGCTCATTCCCCAAGTCGCGATCGCGCGCTGGCTGCCGCTGATCGTCATGGCGACGCTGGCGCTGCTCAGTCTGTACGTGGTCTGGCAGGTGATCCCGTTGCTCAACCCGTAAGCGCACCATGCTCTACAACCATGATTCGCGTGAGGGCGGAGCTACGGCTCCGCTCTTGTTCTTAAAGGCAACCCCATGACCGATCACGATCAGCCATCCCTCGAAGCGCGCGTCGGACAAGCACTCACGGCACGCGCTTGGACAGTCTGCGCCGCCGAATCCTGCACTGGCGGCTTGATCCTGCATCGTCTGACCAACATCGCGGGCAGCTCGGCGTATGTATCAGGCGGAGTCGTGACGTATTCCAACCAAGCTAAGCTGAACTTGATCGGCGTACGCGAAGCCACCCTGATCGCGCATGGCGCGGTCAGCGAACAGACTGCCGCCGAAATGGTGATCGGCGTGCGCGCGCTGTTCGACAGCGATATCGCCGTCAGCGTGACAGGGATCGCTGGTCCCGGCGGCGGCACGCCTGAAAAACCTGTCGGCTTGACCTACATCGGCTTGATCGTGCGCGGCGGCGATCCGCAGGTGCAGCGCTTCGTGTGGAGTGGGGATCGGGAAGCGGTCAAGCAGCACAGCGCCAGCGCCGCGCTCCAGTGGATGTTAGAAACGATGCAAGCCTAAGCCATGTTATACTGAACCTGAAGCATAAGCGGGGCTTGAGCAATGGCTGAACTCACGAAAATCACCATGACGGCGAATGAATACTTCGAGCTGCCCGAAACCACCACGCCGATGCAGCTGATCGAAGGAGAATTAATTGTGAGTCCTGCTCCGCTGCCAGTTCATCAAATCAGCGTATTAAACTGCGCCATTTTACTGCGCGAACTCATTCAAGGTGGACAAGTTTACGTTGCGCCCATTGATGTTGTTCTCGATGAGGGAAATGTTGTGCAGCCCGACATCCTGTGGATTGCACCGGATGGCACAGCCAGCGTTGATCGTTATATCCAGGGCGCGCCCGATCTCGTCGTTGAAGTGCTGTCGCCGTCCGCCGCACGACTGGATCGCTCGAAAAAATTCACCTTGTATGAACAGCACGGCGTGCGCGAATACTGGATCGTCGATCTGATCACCCGCCGCATCGAAGTCTGGACGCTGACCGACAGCGAATACGCCCTCCATGGCAGTTTCGCAGCGGGCGCAACCTTCGCCTCACCCCTACTCGGCAAAGACGGCATTGATCCGGCAGATATCTTCGTCTAGCGCTTGAGGTTTGACGAATGGCTGAACTCACGAAAATCACCATGACGGCGCAAGAATACTTCGATCTGCCTGAGACCACCACGCCGATGCAGCTCATCGAAGGAGAGTTAATTGTGAGTCCTGCGCCCACCCCCTATCACGGCAGCGTCATTATTAATCTCATTCGCCTGATCGATCAGCTTACGAACCGTAACGGGCAGCTGTTCACCGCTGTTGTTGACGTTAAGCTCGATGACGAAAATGTGTTTGAACCCGATGTATTCTGGATTGCACCCGAAAACAAGGCGATCATTCAAGAAAAATCTATCATGGGCGCGCCCGATCTCGTCGTTGAGGTGCTATCACCTTCCACCGCGCGGCTGGATCGCTCGAAAAAATTCACCTTGTATGAACAGCACGGCGTGCGCGAATACTGGATCGTCGATCTGATCACCCGCCGCATCGAAGTCTGGACGCTGACCGACAGCGAATACGCCCTGCATGGCAGCTTCGCGGCAGGTGCAAACTTCGCCTCACCCTTACTCGGCAAAGACGGCATTGATCCCGCAGTCGTGTTCGCTTAGTTGTGTGGTTTGCGCGCGATCAGCAAGGTGCTGAAGTTGAACGCCCACGGCAGCAGCGTCCGCAGCGCCGCGCCTAACCCCTCTGCCAGCGCGCTGGTGCGATAATATCCCACAGCGCGAAACACACCGCCCAAACCCCACAACGTATAACTATGACTGGTCGGCTCAACCTGCACGATCTCGAAGCCCGCCGCGCGCACCTGATCGATCAATTGATCGCGCGTATACGTGCTTTCGTAAAATTCATCATCGTTCAGCACCGATGCACCGCTGCGCTCACGCCGCCAGCGCACCCAGCGATTAATCACATTCGGATACGGGATCGTCAGCACCAGCACGCCGCCGGGACGCAGCACACGCCGCGCTTCCGCCAACGGTTGCGCCATGCCCGACTCGAAATGCTCGAAAACGCCGAACGACAGATACCCGCCGAACGCATTATCCGCATATGGCAGCGCGTGAACATCACCCACCGCCAGCACCAGCGTCGGATCATACGCCTTCGACACATGCAGCGCGTTCTCGGCGTAATCGACGCCCATCACGCGGAAACCCAAGCGCGCCAGCGTGATCAGCGCCGCGCTCAAACCGCTGCCCGCCTCTAAAATTGGCGCGTCCTTGGGCAGATGCGCCGTATACGCGCGGATCACCGCCTGCGCGCGGGCATAACCTTCGGTCTGTAATTCCTGCTCGACCGATGCGCTGTCCCAGATGGATTCCCAAGCGCGGCGCGTCGAGTCATAACGGTCAGTGGATGGAGCGTCGTGTGTGTTCATGTGCAGAAGCGTAGCAAAAACCCGCGCGCGCGCCAAGCGCCAATCAATCGGCACGGGATAATACAGTTTTTGCCCTCTTGCCAAGTTCGTTTGTTTTCTATATCATGCGAACATGTGCCGTTTATCACAATGAAGGAGCGCGCCCGCGAACAGCTTGGGGGAACGGATAGCGCATGGACTCAAGCGTGCTTGAGTTGACGAGGTGGCGGTTCTCCATGTCACAGTGGAGCTAAGGCAAAGGTTAATGGTGTTCACCATCAACTTACGCCGAAAATCGAAAGATCAGCGGATGCCGCCGGGGTGACCTAACCACCATCCCCGTCTGTCCCCTCCGTTACAACGAAAGCAAGCCGCGAAACCGTCAGGCGACTGACCGACAAGCGGCGCGCCAGTGGGTGAAGCGAGCGCAGCGATCAGCGTTGGCGTCTTTGTGCGTGCGCGGCACAAGCGTGAACGCGGCTGGCTGATTTGCGTTTCTTGATCACCACCCAACACGGAGGCACTACCCCATCATGTGTGGAATCGTCGGTTATATCGGTTCGCAAGACGCCACCCCCATCATCATCGACGGCTTAGGACGCTTGGAATATCGCGGTTACGACTCAGCCGGCATCGCCGTGATCCACGACGACGCCATTCATCTGCGCCGCGACGTAGGCAAACTCGCCAACCTGCGCGCCAAACTCGCCACCAGCCCCGTCAGCGGCAGCATCGGCGTCGGACACACCCGTTGGGCGACGCATGGCGTTCCGGCGGAACACAACGCGCATCCCCACATCAGCATGAACGGCGATTTTGTCGTCGTGCATAACGGCATCGTCGAGAATTACCTGCAACTGCGCGAAGAACTGATGGCTGAAGGCGTCACTTTCAAGTCCGAAACGGACACCGAAGTCATCGTGCAGTTGATCGAACGTTTCGCTAAAAACGGCGCGAATTACAACCTGGCTGAAGCGACACGCAAAGCCGTAAAAATGCTGCGCGGGGCGCACGCCATCGTCGTGATGAGCATCCACACACCCGACGAATTGATCGCGGTACGTATTGGCAACGCGGGTGGTGTGGCGCTGGGATTGGGCGATGGCGCGACGGGGGCGGACGTGCGCCGGGCCTATAAACGGCTGGTGCGGCGATATCACCCTGACAGCAATGGGGGGGACCGGGCACAAGAAGGAAAGTTGCAGGCGGTCGTCAACGCCTATACGCACCTGAAGTCTGCACCCGCTTTTCAATCGGAGTCCTGATACCCGTGGCCACTGCAATGTCCGAAATCCAGACCACCGCGATGATGGTCCCCGATACCAGCGTCGATGCCCGCGAAGTGTTCGGCGTCGATACCGACATGAAGGTGCCGGCGTTTTCGGTGCCCGACGAACGGGTGCCCGACCTTGACCCGAGCTATGTGTTCGACCCGGACACGACGCTGGCGATTCTGGCCGGGTTTGCGTTCAACCGGCGAGTGATGATCCAGGGGTATCACGGCACGGGCAAATCGACGCATATCGAACAGGTGGCGGCGCGGTTGAACTGGCCCTGCATCCGGATCAACCTTGATAGCCATATCAGCCGGATCGACCTGATCGGGAAGGATGCGATCGTGCTGCGCGATGGACAGCAGGTGACCGAGTTTCGCGAGGGGCTGCTGCCCTGGGCGTTGCAGACGCCGACGGCGCTGGTGTTCGACGAATATGATGCGGGGCGGCCCGATGTGATGTTCGTGATCCAGCGCGTTCTGGAAGTGGAGGGCAAGCTGACCTTGCTCGACCAGAACCGGGTGATCCGGCCGAACCCGTGGTTCCGGCTGTTTGCGACCGCGAACACGGTGGGACTTGGCGATACGACCGGGCTGTATCATGGCACGCAGCAGATCAACCAGGGCCAGATGGACCGGTGGAATATCGTCACCACGCTGAATTACCTGCCGCACCACACCGAAACGGCGATCGTGATTGCCAAGGTGAAGGATTTCGATACCGAGGCCGGGCGCAACCAGGTGGCGAACATGGTGCGGGTGGCGGACATGACGCGCGCCGGGTTCATCGGGGGGGATATCTCCACGGTGATGAGCCCGCGGACGGTGATCACCTGGGCGCAGAATGCGACGATCTTCGGCAATGTGGGCTTTGCGTTCCGGCTGTCGTTCCTCAACAAGTGCGACGAGGCGGAGCGGGGGATTGTGGCGGAATATTACCAGCGGGTGTTTGGCGAGGAGCTGCCGGAGAGCGTGGCGGTGAAGGCGCGGAAGTAGGGGTCGGTCGCCATGCCTGCCCCTGAAAACCCGCTTGAAGACTTTCGCCAGGCCGTGGCCGCGACGCTGAGGGCGATGGGGCATGCGCCGGATGTCGAGCTGGCCTATACCGCCGACAAGCCTTCGTGCTTTGGTGACCAGGCGCGGGTGCCGCAGCCGGGGCGGGCGATGCCGGCGGAGCAGGTGGCGGAAGTAAGGGGCTGGGCCGATTCGTTTGCGCTACGGCGGCTGCATCATGATGTGAAGATCCATGCCGTCGACCAGCCCGATGCCGGGGTGGCGCGCGATATCTGGAACGCGGTGGAGAATGCCCGGGTCGAGGCGCTGGGGGCGATCGACATGGCGGGGGTGGCGAAGAACCTCGACCGGATGACCGAGATGCGGGTGCGCGCCGATCCAATCGTGCGGGCGCGGGTGGCAGAGGAAGTGCCGCTGGCGACCGCACTGGGCCTGCTGGTGCGCGAGCGGCTGACCGGGGC
>JBGSRB010000110.1:0-9038 GCA_041737735.1 Anaerolineae bacterium
GGCTGCCGGTAGCGGTGGCGATGGCAGGCGGCTATGCGCCCAACGTCGAAGATATTGTCAGCATCCACACACAAACGATCTGGTTGGCGGCAGGCTATACGCTTTAACCCAGTCCATCCACATCGTTAGTTGCCAGCGCTAACTACGCAGGTAAATTTCAGTCTATTCCCCACTTGGGTCTAAGCTTATAATCACTACTCGCTTACAAACATGCGTAAATAATTTAACTAATGAGTAAATTTATCTATAACAAAAATTTTACAATTTATGAAAAATCAATACAATTATGGGCTGATGCACCTATTAGTTCTCATAATCTTACGGATCAGCAGCAGCAATGGCGAAATCGAACAGAAATCAACAAAAAAAAGATCAACGTGAAGCGCTGATATTGCGCTCTGCCGCCAACCTTTTTCACTTACATGGTTTTGCTGGCGTCACGATGGATACCTTAGCGGCGGAAGCTGACATCACCAAGCCGACGCTCTATAATCATTTCGCCAGCAAAGACGCGATTGTCGAACGTCTGCTGCTGCTGGGCTTGCAGCAGGTGAATGGTTATCTGGAAGCCAGCGCGCACATCGCATTTCAGCGCGACCGTTTGGTGTTCATCCTGCGCTGTATGATGTTAGCGGGCTTGGATGATCCGCTGCCGCTGGTGGGTTTGCACGATGCGGTCGCGCGCGCTGCCGCCGACCGTTTGGAAGGTGCGCGCCAACTCAGCACGCAGATCGACACCACCCTCAGCGACATCATCTTGGATGGACAGGCGAAAAATGAGATCATCCGTGAGCTTGATCCGTCTGCGATCATCAGCGTGATGTTCGCGCTCATGCAGGCGGTTAATGCGCGTGTCGCCCAGAACACACCACCCGATCAAGTGCGTGAATTGAGCCGCTTGTTTGAACTTGTTTTCGTGCGCGGCATCTCTGTGTAGAGACTCGCGCGAAATTCGGGTACACTACGGTGCATATCAACGTGAGTTGGCACTTGTTCGAGGAGTCACATAATGGCGACTGATGCGCGGACGTGGTTCTACACCACCCCCGAAGCGCGCCCTTACTTCATTGAGGAGCGCGTGAACCACACCCTTTGGAAAAACCGCCTGACCAACATTCACATGGTTTGCACCAGCCCCACTGTGCCGATCCGGATGGAAGGGCGCTGGCAGAATGAGCTTCCGGTGATGTTCGAGTGGGAACCCGGACGTTACTTTCTGCTGCGAACGGGCGAGGAAAGCAAGGAATTGATCGGCGTGCTGCGGCAAATTCTCATGTTCCGTCCGTCGTTCATCTATCAAGATAACGAGGGGATGCACGTCGTCGAGTGGCATACCGATGGCGGTGAACAACGCTGGCGTGACCTGCAAGGCAAGCCGCAGTATCAAGCAGTGCGCCGCCTCAAGCGCGGGTAAGATCGTTGTGCGCGGCGGCGTCAAGCGCCATATGTGGTTGTTGATTTGCTGATTTAATGAGGTGCTACATGCCTACAGCTTTTGTGCGGTTGGACGACACATCCGGTTTACGTGCGACCGTTACCGCGCGCCAGCACGCCGTCATCGTTGATGAACCCGTTGACATGGGCGGCACCGACACCGGCATGACGCCGACTGAACTGATGCTGGGCGCGCTGGGTGCGTGCGCGGCGATCACCATGCAGTTGTATGCTCAGCGCAAAGGGTGGTCGCTTGCAAGCGTCGAGATCGACCTGAGTGGCGAACGCCACAAAGCCGCCGATTATCCTAAATATGAGGGTAGCGGCGATTTCGTGCATGAGTTTGTGCAGCGGATTCATATCACGGGTGATCTCGACGATGCGCAAAAACAGCGCTTGCTCGAAATTGCGGGTAAATGCCCCGTTCATCGCGCATTGGCTGAGCCAAAAGTGATGATCGAAGAAATTGTCGAAGCGGCGCTGCGCGAAGAGAATCAATAAGCGGCTTTACACCAGTAAAACCGAATGGTCACGGCAGGGCGGCGCAGTGCGTCGCCTTTTTTTTGCGTGGACGCTTCCCATCTACCAGCGCATGAGGTTGGATCAGCGTGAGCATGGCGCAAAAATTTCATGATCTTGGCGAACGGCGATTTTTTGTTATAGTTTGCGTCTGCTTGTGAAATTTATGTCCAGAATTGCGAATGTTCAATGCAAATTCTTCATACCGACAGCGCCGTGCGCGCAACCGAAGCCGAAATGATCGAAGTCTCTATCGTTATTCCCTGTTTGAACGAAGCTGAAACCCTAGAAATCGTGGTCGAGAAGGCGCTGCGCGCGCTGGCTGATCTGGATGTGCGCGGCGAAGTGATCGTCGCGGATAACGGCAGCACCGACGGATCGCAGCAGCTTGCGCGTGCAGCCGGCGCGCGCGTGGTCGATGTTCCTGTGCGCGGCTATGGCGCGGCGCTGATCGGCGGCATCAATGCGGCGCAGGGCGATTACGTGATCATGGGCGATGCCGATGACAGCTACGACTTCAGCGCCATCGAACCGTTCATCGGCAAGCTGCGCGCGGGTTATGATCTCGTCATGGGAACGCGCTTGAAAGGTGAAATTCTGCCCGGCGCTATGCCCAACCTGCATCGCTATCTCGGCAATCCCGTGCTAACCCTGATCGGCAACGTGTTGTTTCGCACCAACATCAGCGATTATCATTGCGGCTTGCGCGGCTTCAACCGCAAAACCGCGTTAGCGCTCGGTTTGCGGACGACGGGCATGGAATTTGCGACCGAATTGGTGGCGAAGATGGCGCTTAATCAGCGCACCATGACCGAGATTCCGATCATTTATCGCCCCGATGGGCGCACGCGCCGCCCGCACTTACGCACATGGAGCGATGGCTGGCGGCATCTGAAATTTATGCTGCTGCTCAGTCCGGTTTGGGTGTTCGTGTATCCCGGCATGGTGTTGACGGCGCTCGGTGTGATCGGGTTGCTCGGCGTTTTGCTGACGCCGATTGACGACGTGAATCCGTTTGGGCGTGCGCTGGCGCTGCAATTGATCGCCGTGATCGCCGTGATCATCGGCGCGCAGTTGTTGATCTTCGGCGTGTTGTCGCGCTTGTATGCCGACAAAATGGGGCTGCTGCAACCGACGCCCTTCTGGGATGCGCTGCAAGAACGCTTGAGCCTCGACACGGGCTTGATGGTGGGTGGGGTAGTGGTGGCGGGCGGCATCGCGGCGATTCTGGTGGCGTTAAGCGTCACCGACTTACGCCTGCTGATCGTCGGGCTGCTGGCGTTGGTTCTAGGGACAAAATTGATCTTCCTCAGCTTTGTCGTGTCGCTGATTCGCATTAAAAGTAACTTTGAATCATGACGATTCAGTTAAAAGATTGTTATGTTTGGGACTGCACAATCTTCACCAGATTCACATATTCGCTTGCGTAATACTTCATGATGTGGGTACAATACCAATGGATCATGATTTAAGTTTGCCACTTGCATAACAAATTGTTTGACGTAAGTCATTTAGGGGGAACGGCGTTGGCTGATCATCTATGCAAAGCACCCGATGATCATATAGTTGACGACGATTATCATAAGGCAGGTTTAACGTGCCGCGACACCATGCGCTCTAGGTGTTCGTGCGCGTTTTTCGATTCCCCCGAACGCTGTCGCCCGTTGGCGACCCAACCATCGTGAAAAGCAGAACGTTCGGTTTCTGTTTTTTCAGAAGTGTTTTTATGGACGCAGCAAGTCCAAATTTTATTCAGGAGGAAGTGCATGTCTAACCGTGGACGGCGTGCGTTCGTGCTGCTGCCCCTCTTGTTGATCCTGATTTTAGGGATTAGCACGACGGGTTTTGCACAGGACGGCATTCCACAGCGCGGCGAAGGTACGGTAGACCCGGCTTTCGCTGGTCAAGTTCAGCGGTTGCGCGACAGCGGCATTGATGTCAGTGCCGAGCAGCTCGGTCGCCAACCCTTTATTCAATCGGCTTTGCCGACGGGACAGATTCAAGTCAACGTTGAACTGATCGGTGAACCCGCTGCGCTGGTGTTTGCGCGGGCGGGCGGTCAGGGCGGCGGTGCCGGCGCAATTGCAGCAGCCCAAGCGCAGGCATCCAACTTGGCATCTGAGCAGGCGCAGTTCATCAGCAGCCTGCCATCGTTCGGCATCAACACACAGGTATTGGCACAAACCCAATACGTCGTCAATATGGTGACGCTGGTCGTCAATGCGTCGGAAGTCGAAGCACTGCGCGCGCGCGCCGATGTCAAGGGCGTGTATCCGGTGCGTTACTTCGAGCGCGACACCAGCAGCAGTATGCAAAACATCGGCGCGCCTTCCGCATGGGATGGTTCGCTGGGTGGTGAATATCTCGGTGAAGGCGTGGTGATCTCCATCATCGACAGTGGTATCGACTATACGCACACGCACTTCGGTGGCAACGGCGATTTCTCGCTGTCGGCAACCTATCCGTCGCGTAACGTCATTGGTGACGATCCGAACTTCCCGGGCCCCAAGGTCATCGGCGGTTACGACTTCGCCGGTGACTTGTACGGTACGGTCGATGATTTCCCCACGCCCGATCCTGACCCTGCCGACTGCCCGATCAGTGAAGGCTTTGTCGGTCACGGCACGCACGTGGCGGGTATCGCAGCGGGTTATGGCGTCAAGTCTGACGGCACGACCTTCGGTAATCCGGGTGAAAGCTACGACAATCTGCCTGCGGGCATGTTAATCGGACCCGGCGCAGCGCCGATGGCGAGCTTGCTGGCGATGAAGGTGTTCGGTTGCGATGGCGGCACGGGTGACTTCGTGGTCGTGCAAGCGATTGATGCGTCGGTCAGCGGTCAGTATGGCGGTCCCGCCGACATCATCAATATGTCGCTCGGTTCAGCCTTTGGCGGCGCTCACGACGACCCCAACTGGTCGATCTACGTGACCGCGGTCAACAGCGCGGTGTCAGCAGGCGTGACGGTCGTCGCGTCGGCGGGCAACAGCTACGATACGTGGTTCATCACGGGCAGCCCCGGTTCGACCCCTGCGATCATCGCGGTTGCGTCCACGTCGGATGGCGGGGAAGATGGCGTCTTGATCGACGGTACGCTGTATCCTTCGCGTGACTCGGTCAACGCTGTCACCAGCATTGTGGGCCCGGCAGGGTTTACCTATCTGCCCGGCACTGGCTGTACGGCTGATCAATGGGCAAGCTTCCCGGCTAACAGCTTCGCTGTCCTCAACTGGACGGGTGCTTGCGGTTCGATTGGCATCGCGACAGCAGCGGCGCAAGCCACACCGAACCTGCCGTTGGGCGTTTTGATTGCCAACAATGTGCCGGTGGCGCTGCAAAATCTGTCCTGCTTCTCGTCGAACCCGGCTGCACCGTATATTCCGTGCGTGTCGATTCAGCAAAGCACCGGGCAGTTCTTAGCGGCTAACCTCGGCGCGCAGATTACGTTTGATCCCAATCTCACCGCCGTGAACGCCGCAGCGGTCGATACCATTTCCGGCTTCAGCTCGCGCGGACCTGCCAGCTTTGCGGCAGACGGTCTGGGTCCTGACATTGCCGCCCCCGGCGATGTGGTGACCAGCGCAGGCGCGGGTACGGGCATCGAGCCGTACAGCATCGGTGGTACGTCGATGGCAGCCCCGACGGTGGCGGGTGTCGCGGCGTTGGTGTTGAGCAATCCGTTCTACGCCAATTTGACGCCTTACCAAATGAAGGCGCTGTTGATGAACACGGCGAACGCTGATGTTTATCTGTCGAATAACCAAACGGGTCCGCGCATTGCACCGCAGCGTATGGGTTCGGGACGTGTGAGCGTGCCGGATGCGATGCAGTCAGAAGTGATTGCGTTCAACCGTTTGCGTCCGGATCATGTCGCGGTCAGCTTCCTGTATCCTGAAGTGACCTTCGGCGGCACGGCGACCTTCACTAAAGAAGTGCGTATCCAGAACTTGGGTATGGAAACCGCAACCTATGACCTGAGCATTGATGTTTACTCCAACGCCAACCTCGCGCAGTTCAGCGTCTCGCCCTCCAGCGTGACGGTGGGTCCGCGTGCGTCGGTCGATGTGGTGGTCACGCTCACGGTTGATACCAATGTCGTTAACACGCAAAACTTCAGCGACACGTCGGTTTCCGCAACGCAGGGTGGTCTTCCCCGTCACTTCCTGTCGGAAGAAGGCGCTAACCTGATCTTCACGCCCACCAGTGGCGCGACCATTCCGCTGCGCGTGCCGCTGTATGCCGCGCCGCGTGCTACATCGGAAATGTACATCAGCCAGCCCGGCGCTGCGGATGATGGCATGTTTGGCTTCACGGTCGTCTCCCCCGACGGTGTTCCGTTGAGCGATCCGGGTCCCACGCTGCGCGAAGCGCCGATTTCACTGGGGTCGGTGTTCCAACTGGTCGGCACGGATGCCATCGGTGATACGATTTCGCCTGCGTCTAACGCAGACATTGAGTATGTCGGCATCGCCTCGAATTACCTGTGGGGGGGCAGTAACCCGGATGGTTCGTGGAATGCGGATGGTGTGGTGTGGGTCGCGCTGGCAACCGCTGGTGACTGGAACACGCCGCAGAATACCATCTTCGACATCTATCTCGACACCGATCTGGATGGCAGCTTTAACGGCGCCAACGACGTGAACGTCTACAACTGGACGATCACGGAAAACAACCAGCGCACCGACGTGCATCTCTCGGTCGCCGGTCGTTTGGGTGGGACGTTCTTCCTGAACGAGTTCATCAATGGCACGAGCGCGAGCATCGACACCTATGTGATGAACAATAACGTGATGTTCCTCGCGTTCTACCCGACAGTGGGTGGTACGTTGACGACATCGCAGTTCAACATGTACGTTGATGTATTCGACCGTGAAACTAACGCCTACGTCGATACGACGCCGGTCTTTAGTGTCGATCTGGCGAACCCGTTGATCGACACGTGGTCGCAAATTCTGTTTGGTGATGCGCTCATCAGTGATGAACCCGACTTCCCGGTGTTCCTCGATTACAATTTGAGTGACGCTTTGCCCGGCACCATCCCAACGGCGTTGGTGCTGCACCATCACAACGATAGCAACACCACCAACCCGACGACGGGTCAGAATTTCCGGCGCGCCGAGCTGGTCTACATCACCCCAGACACGGTTGATCTGGGAATCTACAAGTTAACCAGTGATGAAGCTGAAAGCTACGCCCCCGGCTCGACCCTGACCTACGAATTGGGAGTGTTTGCCTTCAGTCAAGGCGACTCAACTGAATTCATGATCGAAGACGTGTTGTCGCCGGAACTGACGTTCATCAGCGCATCGCCGGCGTGTTCGCACACGGGTGAAGCGCAGGGTGGCACGGTGACGTGCTTCGACACAATCAGCACCAATGAAAACAAGACCTACGAAATCACGGTGTCGATCAACCCGCTGTTTGTTGGCACGATCAGCAACACCGCGACGATTACCCCGGACGCCATCGAAGAATTCCCCAGCGATAACGTGTCCACCTACGTGATCACTGTGCCGCCGATGGCGACCACGATCACCGCGCCGATTGGCGAAACCGCCGACAACACACCGTTGTTCGTGTGGGATGAAGTCGTCGGCAGCGACTGGTATCAGTTGTTCGTCTCGGCAGATGGTTCACCGGTGTTCAACCAGTGGTATGACGCCACGGCGGTTTGCGCCGCTGGCACCTGCTCGGTTGATGCGGGTGTCGTGCATCCGGCGGGCAATTACGAAGCCGTCGTGCAAACGTGGCATCCGACCGGGGGCTTTGGTCCCTTCAGCAACACCGCACTGTACACGGTGACGACACCGCCCGCCGCGCCGACGCTGATCGCGCCGTTGGGTGAAATCGCCGAAACGAACCCGCTCTTCACCTACTCGATGGTTGATGCGGGCTGGTACCAAATCTGGATCACGAACAACACCGCTGGTGGTGTGCTGGTGCATCAGGATGTTTACGAAGCAGCTGGTATCTGCGGCGCGGGTGAATGCGCCTTGGATGCGAGCCTCAGCCTCGAAGCCGGCAACTACTCGTGGTGGGTGCGTGGTTGGAATCAATGGGGTCTGTATGGCGACTGGAGCAGCACGGGTAACTTCACGGTTGCTGTTGCGCCCGTCACGCCGACACCGATTGCGCCGATTGGCGACATTGGCACGGGCATGCCCACTTTCGAGTGGACGGAATCCCCGACCAGCACATGGTATCAAATCTGGTTGAGCGATGGCGTCTCGCCAGTGATGGATCAGTGGTATGACGGTCCGTCGGTCTGCGTGGGCGGCACCTGCTCGGCGACGCCCGGCTTAGACCTGTCGACTGGCACCTATAGCTGGTGGGTGCGTTCATGGTCGCCGTTGGGTGGTTATAGCGCGTGGAGCAGCGAAACGCTGTTCACCGTCGTGATCCCGCCCGCAGCCCCGATCCTGACTGCGCCGATTGGCACGATTGCCAGCAGCAATCCGTTGTTCACCTTCGAGCGTGATGCCAGCGCCACATGGTTCTACCTGTGGCTGAGCGATGGCGAAAACCCGGTTCTCGTTGATTGGTTCGACGGCGCGGCAGTTTGCGCTGGCACGACCTGCTCCATCGACGCGGGTGTCAGCCTGACCGCTGGTGATTACATTTGGTGGGTGCAAGCGTGGAGTCCGGTTGGCGGTTACAGCACGTGGTCAGCCGCAGCTCTGTTTGAGGTCAGTGGTGGTGGCGGTGGTGGTGCGGAAACGACACCCGAACCTGTCGCTCCGGCTGATCCGACCGACGAGCCTGCGCCTGTCGACGAAGTGACGCCCACGCCCGAACCGACGCCGACTGAAGAAGTGACGCCCGAACCGACGGAAGAAGTGACCCCGGAACCGGCACCTGCCGAACCGACGGATGCTCCGGCTGACGGTGGTAACGGCAACGCTAGCTCCGGCGGCTAAGTAAGTGCAGTTCTATGGGGCAAATCGCAAGGTTTGCCCCAAGCAGCAGCAGGGGCGGTCACAAACGTGATCGCCCCTGCTGCATTTCGGAGATGGTCCGCTGAGTGTGTTTACTTAGCCGCGCCGTAAAGGTCAAGATAGCGCTGGGCGGTTTCGCGCCAATCGAAG
>JBGSRB010000196.1:0-4030 GCA_041737735.1 Anaerolineae bacterium
GAGGGTGCTTATGTGCATTACGTCGAAGGCTGTACGGCTCCATCTTACAGTTCTGATAGTCTTCACAGCGCCGTAGTGGAGATCATCGTCAAGGAAGGCGGACGCTGCCGCTACACGACGATTCAGAATTGGTCGAACAACGTCTACAACCTCGTGACTAAACGCGCGGTTGCTAATAAGAATGCTACAATGGAATGGGTCGACGGCAATTTAGGCAGTCGCCTAACTATGAAATATCCAGCAGTAATACTTGCTGGCGAGGGCGCGCACGGCGAGGTGTTGTCGATTGCTTTCGCGGGTCATGGGCAGCATCAGGACGCAGGCGCGAAGATTACGCATCTCGCGCCGAACACGACCAGCCAGATCATCAGCAAATCGATCAGCAGAGACGGTGGGCGTGCCAGCTATCGCGGTCTGCTCAAGGTGGTCGAAGGCGCGGATAACGTCAAGAGCAACGTCGTGTGCGACGCGCTGCTGCTCGATGATCGCAGTCGCTCAGACACCTACCCCACGATTGAAATCGACGCCAAGCGCGTCACGATGGGGCATGAAGCGTCGGTCAGCCGCATTGGCGAAGATCAGCTTTTCTACGCGATGAGTCGCGGGATGAACGAGGACGAAGCGAACGCGATGATCGTCAATGGGTTCATCGAACCGCTGGTCAAAGAACTGCCGATGGAATATGCGCTCGAACTCAACCGCCTGATCCAGATTCAACTTGAAGGCTCAATCGGCTAAAAGCGCAGCATTCAACTGAAATCACGGGGCGCGCTTATAAACGCGCCCTCATCCATCCAACATTTGAGGAGAAAACCAACGTGGTTGCTGTGAGAAGACAGCGTTCCGCCGCACCGGAAGCGCCGCTGTATACGCTTGCCGATGTCAAAGCGCTGAGCGAACGCAATAACGAACCCGCGTGGTTGCGCGAAAGCCGCGAAGCTGCATGGGAACTGTACGAAGGCATGGACATGCCGAGTCGCAATCAGGAAGAATGGCGGCGCACCGATTATCGCAACATCAAGTGGGATCAAGCGGGTGCGCTGGTTACACCCGACGGTGCGAACGTCGAAGTCGTGCCTGCCGCCAACCGCGAACCCCTGATCGGTGACACGCAAGGCGGCACGCTGATCTTTGTCGATGGCAAAGTAGTCGAAAGCGACCTGTCGCGTGAACTTGCCGCGCAGGGCGTAGTGTTTACCGATCTACTGAGCGCCTGCCGCGATCATGAAGCGTTGGTGCGTCCCAACCTGATGACGCAAGCCGTGCTTCCCGGTGAAGGCAAATTCGCCGCGCTGCACGCCTCCCTCTGGACGCATGGCGTGTTCCTCCATGTGCCGAAGGGTGTCACGGTCGAACTGCCCTTCCATGTCGTGATGTACAACTCGCAAACAGGCGCAACACTCGGGCATGTGCTGGTGGTGATCGAAGAAAGCGCCGAAGCCACGCTGCTGGTCGATTACCTCTCGCCCGACGGCAGCGCACAATCTGCTTATGTCGGCGCGACCGAACTGCTAGTCGGTCAAAATGCCAACCTGCGTTATGTCGGTCTGCAAGACTGGAATCGGCAAACCTACGAGTTCAGCTATCAGCGCGCGCGCGTCGCCCGTGATGGCAATCTCGACTGGGTGATCGGCACAATGGGCGGGCGTTTTGTCAAGTCGTTCATCGAAGTGGAATTAGACGGACAAGGCGCGAACGGTCGCGTCAGCGCGATGTTCTTCGCTGATGAAAACCAATTCTTCGACCACGACACGCAGCAAGATCACAACGCGCCGCTGACCACCAGCGATCTGCTGTTCAAGGGCGCGGCGAAAGATAAAGCGCGTTCACTGTGGCAAGGCATGATCAAGTCGCTGCCCAAGATGCAGAAGATCGACGGCTTTCAGGCGTGTCGCAACCTGCTGCTCAGCCCCGACGCGCGCATGGACGCCATCCCCGGCTTGGAGATCGAAGCCGACGATGTGCGCTGCACGCACGCCGCCACCTTCGGCACGCTCGAGCAGCAGCCTGTGTTCTACTTGATGAGTCGCGGCATCCCGCGCGACCAAGCTGAATTGATGGTCACGGAAGGCTTCTTTGAGGAACTGCTCGAACGCATTCCCTTCGAACGTGTGCAGGATCGTTTGCGCGCCTCACTCGAAGCCAAGATCGTTGGCAAGCGGCAGTCGTAAACACCGCGTTTTCCCTTGAGTCGTTGGGCGTGCCGTCGTATGATCAGATTGGCACGCCTTTTTGTTAGAAACGAGATGCTCATGCCCGATTATGTTTATGACGTTGACCTCATCCGTGCCGAGTTTCCGGCGCTTAATCAGGTGCATCATGCTGGCGTGCCGCTGATCTATCTTGATAACGCCGCCACCAGCCAGAAGCCGAACGCCATGATCGACGCGCTCGACGATTACTATCGCCGTTATAACGCCAACGTGCATCGGGGCATTCACAAGCTTAGCGAAGAAGCCACCGCCGCTTACGAAGGCGCGCGCATTAAGGTGCGGAAGTTCATCAACGCCGCCAGCAAGCGCGAGATCATTTTCACACGTGGCACGACTGAAGGCATCAATCTGGTCGCGCAAACCTGGGGACGCGCCAACATCAGCGCGGGCGATGTGATCGTCTCATCCGTCATGGAGCATCACTCGAACATCGTCCCGTGGCAAATGCTGGCAGCCGAAAAAAGCGCGCGCGTTGTCTACATTCCGCTGAACGCCGATGGCACGCTCGATCTCGACGCTTACGCCGCGCTGCTGCGTGATCATCCGGTTAAATTGGTCACGGTGATGGCGGTGTCGAATGTATTGGGAACGGTCAACCCGATTGCGGAGATAGCGCGCATGGCACATGATCACGGCGCGCTGATTCTGGTCGATGCCGCGCAAGCCGCCCCGCACATGCCGCTAGATGTGCAGGCATGGGATGTTGATTTTCTCGCGTTCAGCGGACATAAAATGCTCGCGCCTACGGGCAGCGGCGTGCTATATGGCAAGCGCGATTTACTCGATGCCATGCCCCCGTGGATGGGCGGCGGCGACATGATCAGCCAAGTGACGCTTGAGGGCAGCACATGGAACGAGTTGCCGTATAAATTTGAAGCTGGAACGCCTTCCATTGCTGAAGCTATCGGTTTAGGCGTCGCGGTCGATTACCTGACTGAGATCGGCATGGACAAGATTCACGCGCACGAACAAGCAATCACAGCGTATGCGCTTGAACAATTGGCAGGCGTGCCGGGGATCACCCTGTATGGACCCGTCGCCGAACACAAGGGCGCGGTCGCGGCTTTCGCGCTGGCAGGCATTCACGCTCACGACATCGCCCAAGTGTTAGATTCCTGTGGCATTGCGGTGCGGGCGGGACATCACTGCGCGCAACCGTTACACGCAGTCTACGGCATGGCGGGATCGGCGCGCGCCAGCTTCTACTTGTATAATACCTTTGCCGAAGTTGACGCTCTCGTCAGCGGGCTTGACACCGTGCGCCACGTGTTTCGCAAGGTGTGAGAAAGGTCTAATGTGGACGACTTTTACCGCGAGAATATCCTCGATCACGGTATGAACCCGCGCAATCGCGGCGTGCTTGACCCCGCTACCATCGATGTTGAAGCCAATAACCCGCTGTGCGGCGATCATCTGCGCCTGACGCTGCAAATCGAAGACGATCGCGTCGTCGCGCTGGCATGGGATGGCACGGGCTGTGCGATCAGTCAAGCAGGCGCGTCGATGCTCGGTGAAGAAATTCTGGGCAAAACACTGGACGAAATCCGTCAAGTGGGCAAACAAGATGTTCTCGATATGCTTGGCATTCCCCTGTCGATGAACCGCGTCAAATGCGGCTTGCTGGCGCTCAAAGTGCTGACCATCGGCTTATACGGCATCGACAGTTGGCACAAACTGGCGCATGAGGACGACGAAGCATGAGTGAAGCAACCAACTTCATCACGATCGCGCAAGTTGACGAAATTCCCCCCGGCGAACGCATCGTGGTCGAAATCAACGATGTGTGGCTGGTTGTGTTCAATGTCGGCGGAAAGTTC
>JBGSRB010000200.1:0-2172 GCA_041737735.1 Anaerolineae bacterium
GCGGCGCTGGCAGCGCTGGCAGACGCCATCACGCTGGGCGAAGGCGACTTAGGGCAAGCCATCCTGCTGGCGCCTGCTATCTTAGGGCAAGCTATGCTGCTGGCGCCTGATGTTGTCAGCCCAGGATCAAGTAATGATAACACCGACGTGCTGCCGTCCTATCAAGCGGTGGCACTGGCGGAACGCTACGAGGGCGCTATCATCGTGAACATCATCGCGCTGGTCTACGATAACGCCGATGATGCCGCCCAAGCCGCCGAGACGCTGACCGCGCGCCTGCTAGCGTTCAACCCCCCTGAGGATTACACGATCACCGCGCGTCCGTCCACCATTATCGAAGCAGACGACGGTATCTTTGTGGCGTTGGTTGCCATCGAAACGCCGGTCACAAATCCAAGAGAGGCAAGGACCTATTTCAGCAGTTGGGTAAACGCGACCTATCGGCTCAGTTTTACGCCGCTCTTTAGCGAATAGTGGCTGATCTGCGGCAGGGCGAACACACCGCTTCGCCTTGCCGCAACACATTTTAACCCCCAGTTTTAACCACGCACGCACGCCTCATGTTACAATTTTTATGTGCAGCACGCGCCGCACAACAAGCTGGCTTTCCGTTTGTGTCCCCATAAGGTGGTTGTATGAGCGAAACGCGCATCCTCGCCGGGCGGTATCAACTGCTCGACATCATCGACGAAGGCGGCATGGGCTACGTCTATCGCGCGCAAGACCTGACCACGAACGAGATCGTCGCGGTCAAGGCGCTGAAGCAGCATGTCGTGCGCCAAGACCCCACGCTGCTTGAACGGTTCAAGCGCGAAGCCGCTGTTTTGCGCCGCTTGAATCATCCCAACATTGTGCGCGTGCTGGATACGCTTGAAGAAAACGACATCAACTATATCGTGATGGAGTACATCAGCGGCGGTTCGCTGCGCGATGTGATCAAAGCACAGGGCGCGCTGCCGATTGAGCGCGCGGTCAGCATCGCGCTTGACCTTGCCGACGCGCTCACACGGACGCACCGCTTGGAGATCATCCATCGCGATCTCAAGCCCGCCAATGTGCTGATCGCGGAAGATGGCACGCCGCGCCTGACCGATTTCGGCGTCGCCCGCGCCAACGACGGCGCTACGCTCGTCACCCAATCGGGGATGCTGGTCGGCACGATTGCCTATATCAGCCCCGAAGTCGCCGCCGGACAACCCTACAACATCCGCAGCGATATTTGGTCATTCGGCTTGATCGTGTATGAGATGATCGCCGGACGCCACCCGTTCGCGGAAGAAAACATGCCCGCGTCGATGCTCAACGCGATCATCAGCCGCCCGCTGCCCGACATCAACATCTATCGTGACGATGTGCCGCCCGCGCTGTTTGCGCTGCTGCTGCACATGCTCAGTCGTGATCCGGCGGATCGCATCGAAAGCACGCGGCGCATCGGCGCGGAACTTGAACGCATCCTCAATGCGGTGCGGGGCGATTTCACCTACAGCACGCCGCCGATGTCGCGCTTCAGCACGCCCACACCCGCCAGCGCCGTGACGCCGGTGCCGAATCAAACGCTGCCCGATGTCAACACGATGGTCACGCCCACCGCCACGCAGGAATTCGCCGTCCCCAACTTTCGCGCCGCGCCCGCGCGCACCAGCACTGAAGCGCCGCGCGTGTTGATCGCCTATCGGCGTGAGGACAGCGCCGAGAACGCCGAGCAGGTTTACGCCAGCATCGCCCGCCTGATCGGGGATGATCGCGTGGTGCGCGATGTCGATAAAATCGCGGATCGCACGATTGCGCGCTTTGTGCTGGCGAATGATGTCGTCGATTCGGTCGATGTGATGCTGGTGTTGATCGCCGCAAACTGGGCCGGGCGCAGCCGTTCGGAAAAGTTTGTGCGCGCCATTGATAATCCGAAAGACGCCGTGCGGATGCAGATCGAAGCGGGTTTGCGCCGCGAACATATCCTCGTGATCCCGGTGTTGATCGATCAGGCGGCGCTGCCCGACGATCTACCCGACACGCTCAAAGCGCTGAACACTCAGCACGCTTTTCACCTGAACAGCCATCAACCCTATGATCCGCAAGTCAGGCGTTTATATGAGCTTGTGCGCGATCATTACGGCGCGCGCCCGCGGCGGCGCTGGTTTCCAGTCATCGCCGTGATCGCGCTGCTGCTGGCGC
>JBGSRB010000205.1:0-2104 GCA_041737735.1 Anaerolineae bacterium
GCGCCAGCAGCACGGCGCAGCCCGCGCGATTATCCAGATACGGCGCGCTGAGGCGATCGCCCAAGTCCACGAACTGCGGCGCATAGGTGATCGGTGTCGTGATTTCGATGGGCGCGTCGCCCGCGTCGATGGACAGATCATCCACCGTGATCGCCAGATCGCCCGCGCGCGCTTGATGCTGCGACCGCACCCCGATCACGCCGTTGGTGGCGCCTGCGTCCGTGTGCAAACGCACCGCCGCGCCTGATAATGCCTTGACATTCACACCCCCCACCGCCACCACGCCGATTGATCCGTCGCGGTTGACGCGCTGCGCCAGCAAGCCGACCGTGTCCATGTGCGCTAGGATCGCTAGGCGCGGCGATCCCGTGCCGTAGCGCGCGATCACGTTGCCGAGCGCGTCGATCTGCACATGGGTCGCACGCAATGCGAACACATCCGCCATGTGCCGGATGATCGCATCTTCGTGTCCGGCGATGGCGGGGATAGCGGTCAGTGCGCGCAGCGCGGCGATCCAATCTACGGGCGTCATGGGTCATAAGTCCTAGCTGATCTCATCGGCATAGTGTAGCGCAGGCACGGGTGAGGGCAAGCCGTGCCGATCGTCCGTTGGAAAATGGTTTAATCGTGGTTATCATATCTTTTTGGAACGCGCGCCCAAAACGCATCTATACTTTGTTTGTGTGCGCTCAATGCTGCCTCAACGAATCCACGAGCCATTATGTCCAGATCAGCGCGCTTCGCCCATTGCTTAAGCGCGTGCTGTCAAGGAAAGGCTTTGATCACCCGTGACCATGACCGATACCAAAACCTTCGATGGAGTCGCGCAGGCGTGGTTATATCGCCTCTCACGCGCGCTCCATTTTCAACGCCTGAACGAGCCGAACATCGCGCGCACCGCGCTGACGCTGATCTGTTCCGCGCTGGACGTGACCGACGGCTGCATCGTCACCTTTGAGGACGACGGATCAATGCGCGACGCCTTCGTGATCGGCAGCGAAAACGAACACAGCGCGCGCGAATTGTGGGATCATCTGCTCAAGCAAGGCTTGGCGGGCTTCGTCCAGCATGGACAGCGCATCATCAACTTACGCAACATCGCCTTCGATCCGCGCTGGTCAATTCCGCCCGCGCACATCAAAGCCGGGCGCAGTGGTTCGGCGGTGGGTGTGCCGCTCATGTTCCAGAATCGCATGTATGGCGCGCTGCTGCTCATTCACCCTGACATCGATTATTTCAACGATCTCGCCGTCGAATTTGTCGATGAAGCCAGCGGCTTGATCGCCGTCGCCATCGAGAACGCCGCCCGCTTCACCACCGCCACCAACGCCCCGCCGCAAACCCAACAAACCCGCCAGATCGAACAACTGCGGCGCGATCTCACGGCGATGACTTATCACGACCTGCGCGGGCCCATTCAGAATGTTTACACCAGCCTGACCGCCATCGAACGCATGAGCGCGCGCAATGGCGACATGATGGGCGCGGAAATGATCCGCTTGGCGATGCGCTCCAGCCGCCACATGGCGCGCATGGTCAAAAGCCTGCTCGACATCGAACGCTTGGAAGAAGGGCGCGCCGTCGTCAACAAGCGCGCCACCACGCTGCCTTATGTGATCGATGAAGTGGTCGATCTGTGTCGTCAGCTTGCCGAAGAAGCCGAGCAAACGCTGACGGGCGTGTATCCCGATGATCTGCCCACGCTGCAAATCGACCCCGACATGATCACGCGCGTGCTGATCAATCTGGTCGAAAACGGGATCAAGCACACGCCCACAGGCGGACATATCGAGGTGGGTGTGCGCGTGCTGCGCGAAGGCATCTGCTTGACCGTGCGCGACAGTGGACCCGGCATTCCGCGCAAGTTCAGCGATGAAATTTTTGACAAGTATTTCCGCATCAAGCATCAAGATGCACCGTCGGGCGTCGGCTTGGGCTTGGCTTTCTGCCGACTCGCGGTAGAAGCGCACGGCGGACGCATCTGGGTGGAAAGCGAGCCGGGCAACGGCGCGACCTTTGCCTTCACCCTGCCCGTTGAGGCGACCGCGACCGCCGCCGCGTTGAGGTGAGATTATGCAGCCGCCCCCCGATCCGCTGGCGTATT
>JBGSRB010000222.1:0-4567 GCA_041737735.1 Anaerolineae bacterium
AACACCGTCGGGATCAACCATCAATTGATAGCCAAAACGCAGCTTGTAAATATCCCGATAGAAGGTGGTTTCGAGGGCGGGATTAGTCATGTCGATCAGGAATGCAGCAATTTCGCGTTCGTCGAATGCGCGCGGCACGCCCGGCAGCTCTAACAGCGCCTTAATCGACGATGCGAAAGCGAAATAACCCGCCTGCTGATAGAAATACAGCGGACGCACACCAGCATGATCACGCACACACAGCAAGCGCTGTTGCAGTGTGTCGTAAATTGCAAAAGCATAATCACCGATTAGATGCTCGGCACATGCGCTGCCCCAATGCAGATATGCTCGCGCGATCAGCTCGGTATCGTTCGCATCACCAGCCAAGCCCAATTGACCGCGTAAATCAGCGCGGTTATCAATGCGCGCATCGGCAGCAATCAACAGATGATCGATTAAACTCGGTTGCTGCGTCGCTTCATGGCGGAAAATCGGCTGATTGGCGCAAGCAAAGCCCACGCCAGATTGAATCAGGGTGTGCGGTTCACCAGCGTGCAGCGCTAACGCGGAAGTGAAATCAGCCGGATGCAGGGGCGCGCCATCCATTCGCCAGATGCCGCAAATCGCACTCATGCGCGATCTCCGAACCACGCCACCGGCTGATAATACGCCGCTTCATCCGCACCCAGAATGATCTGCGAGCCGACGCGCAGCCACGCATGAGCAGCCAAGCGTGTGTTCAGCGCATCCTGTGAACGCCGCGCGCCCAGATACACCGTGCTAGCCACACGCCGCCGTCGCAACAGCATTTTGCCCGCGAAAGCATTCATCAAACAGGTCGAGTGCCACGGCACCTGCGCGCCCGCTGCTGCAATCGCCCATTTCACCCGGCGCACGGTGTAATCAGGCGCCGCTAAGTCGCCGTCGGACGTGGCATGACCAAGCTGCCCTAACCATCGCGACCACCAACGAAACGGAACGAAGCGCACCAACAGCATCGCCAACCACAACCACCAATAAGCTTCGATGGCAATGTAACGTTGTGATTTCGGCGCGCGCAGCACATCGAAGATCGTCGCCATTAGGGCTTACGCCTCCACAGCGGTGATCACGCCTTCAGCCAACATGTCTCTAAGGAACGCGATCACCTGCCGTTCGCACTGATCACGTTCGACATCATACTCGGATACCAACACATCGCAGATCGCCATCACAGTATTTGGCGTCTCGATCAACTGCCAGATGCGGTATGCCACTTCAGTTGCACCGTAATATTTTCCGGCTTCAACGCTCAGCATAATCACGCCATCCTCAACATCGGTGGTGATGATCGATGATGAACGTAAAATTTGGGTGTTCAGCGCAATTGCAGTCACGTTAGACCTCACTTTCCGTGCACGTTGATTGTACCTATAAGCGCGCACTTAACGAGACCGAGTTAGAGCAAAATTATAAAAATGTTGTAAGTTGACGATCAAAAAAAGCCCGACAATGCCGAGCTTTCAGGGTGGGAGACGGGACTTGAACCCGCGACCTCTTGTTCCACAGACAAGCGCTCTAACCAACTGAGCTACACCCACCGTGTTCAAAAAATTATAGCATGGTTCATCACGCACGCCAGAGGGAATTTTACCACATCCAGCCCAACGCATAAGGGCGCATTGACCAAGTTTGCACCCGACGCCCTTACGCAGCAGTGTTGTTTAGAACAAACCCCAATCGTCGGCTGCGCCGTCTTCCATCATCGTGGGATCCCACATTTGCATGCCCATCTCAATCGTGGTGGGCAAGCTGGTATATTCCTGCGCGGTGCGGCGCACCTGCTCCAAAAGCTGGGGCGCATACGGGCAAAACGGCGTGGTCATGATCATCACGACGTGCGTATTGGTTTCGCCCAACTGAAGCTCACGAATCAAACCCAACTCAACCACGTTCATGCCAATTTCGGGATCAACCACCACGCGCAACGCCTCGCGCAATCCTTCTTCAGTCACCTGTTTAACTTCGCTCATAACGTCACCTCGTCTCAAATCGCTACCGACATAACTGCGATGGTAGCACAGGGAATTTTCTAAGTCAATTTTTATAATCCCTATCAGAAAAATGTTGACTTTACCCGTGCCGACTGCTATACTCGAACTCAAGTTTTGAACTCTAGGTATAGAGCAAAGTTTACCACGATCAACTTTTCTAAGGGAGGATGTCGCCAGCATGGGCGCAGCACTCGAAATTCGTAACCTTCACGTCACCATCGAGGATAAACCGATCCTGCGGGGCGTGAATTTGACGGTGAAACAAGGCGAAGTCCACGCGCTGATGGGTCCCAACGGCAGCGGCAAAAGCACGCTGGCGAATGTCATGTTGGGCAATCCGGCGTATGAAGTTACGGCGGGACAGATCATTTTCGACGGGCAAGACCTGCTCGAAATGGAAGCCGATGCGCGCAGTCGTGCCGGGTTGTTCCTCGCCTTTCAATATCCGGTGGGCATCGCTGGTGTCACGCTGGCGAACTTCCTGCGCTTGGCGATCAACGCGCGCATGAAAGCTGAAAATCCTGAGAGCAAAGGCATCTCAGTGGGCGATTTCCGCAAGATGATGCGTGCCAAAATGGATTCGCTCCAGATGGATCACAGCTTTGCGGGGCGCTACCTTAATGAAGGTTTCAGCGGCGGCGAAAAGAAGCGCGCCGAAATTCTGCAAATGGCGGTGCTGAACCCGAAAATCGCCATCCTTGATGAAACGGACAGCGGCTTAGACATTGACGCGCTGCGCATCGTTTCGGAAGGTGTGAACACGCTTAAGGGTCCCGATCTGGGCGTGCTGGTGATTACGCATTATCAGCGCATTCTGAACTATGTTCAGCCGAGCTTCGTTCACATTATGTTTAACGGGCAAATCGTCGAAAGCGGCGGTCCCGATCTCGCGCTCAAGCTGGAAGAATCAGGTTATGACTGGGTGCGCGAAAAGTTCGGCGCAACCGCCGAGTAAACATCCGTTGGTGCAAGACAACCAAGTATTTACAGGAGTAACTCTGTGGTCGATAACTTGATCCCCAGTGAAAAGCAACTAACTGACCAAGAAGCCGGTCTGAGTGAGGTCGGCGGTTCATACCTTGAGAAGTACGGCTTTCACGATCCTGAGCATTATGCCTTCAAGAGTCAAAAAGGCTTAAATGTCGAGATCGTGCGCCAAATCAGTGCGATGAAGGGCGAACCCGAGTGGATGACCGCCTATCGTTTAGAGGCGTATGAGGAATTTCTGCGCCGCCCGATGCCGGAATGGGGTTCTGACCTGAGCGGCATCGACTTTGACGACATTTTCTACTATGTGCGCGCCTCCGAGCAACAGGGTGCAAGTTGGGATGATGTTCCCGACGATATTAAAAAGACCTTCGACCGACTCGGTATTCCCGAAGCGGAACAGAAATTTCTGCAAGGTGTGACCGCGCAGTACGAGTCGGAAGTGGTCTATCACAGCATCCGCAAAGACCTTGAAGACAAAGGCGTGCTGTTCACCGATATGGACAGCGCCCTGCGCGATCATCCCGATTTGGTGCGCGAGTATTTCGGCACGATCATCCCCTTTGCGGATAACAAATTCGCGGCACTCAACAGCGCGGTGTGGTCGGGCGGTTCGTTCATCTATGTGCCGAAGGGCGTGCATGTCGAAATGCCGCTGCAAGCCTATTTCCGCATTAACACGCGCAACATGGGGCAGTTCGAGCGCACGCTGATCATCGTTGATGAAGGCGCATATGTGCATTACGTCGAAGGCTGCACTGCACCCGTTTACACGGAAAACAGTTTGCACAGCGCGGTCGTCGAGATCATCGTCAAAGAAGGCGGTCGCTGCCGTTACACGACGATCCAGAACTGGTCGAACAATGTGTATAACCTTGTGACCAAACGCGCAGTTGCCGACAAAAATGCGACGATGGAATGGGTGGACGGCAACTTGGGCAGCAAGGTCACGATGAAGTATCCCGCCGTGATCCTGCGTGGTGAAGGTTCGCATGGCGAAGTGCTGTCGATTGCATTCGCTGGTGAAGGACAGCATCAAGACGCCGGCGCGAAGATCACGCATCTCGCCCCCAACACCACCAGCCAGATCATCAGCAAGTCGATCAGCAAAGATGGCGGGCGTGCCAGCTATCGCGGCTTGCTCAAGATCGCCGAAGGCGCGGACAACGTCCGATCGAATGTCGTGTGCGATGCGCTGCTGCTCGATGATCGTAGCCGTAGCGACACCTACCCCACCATCGAATGTGATGCTAAAAATGTCACGATGGGGCATGAAGCGTCGGTCACGCGCGTGGGTGAAGATCAATTGTTCTACGCGATGACGCGCGGCATGAGCGAAGACGAAGCCAACGCGATGATCGTCAACGGCTTCATCGAGCCGCTGGTCAAAGAACTGCCGATGGAATATGCGCTCGAACTCAACCGCCTGATCCAGATTCAACTTGAAGGCTCAATCGGCTAAAAGCGTAACATTCAACTGAAATCACGGGGCGCGTTTATAAACGCGCCCTCATCCATCCAACATTTTGAGGAGAAAACCAACGTGGTTGCTGTGAGAAGACAGC
>JBGSRB010000302.1:0-11728 GCA_041737735.1 Anaerolineae bacterium
CCGTTCCCACGTGAAGCGCGCCGCCTGATCGCGTCCACGCTCGATCAGCGTCTCGCGCAGGGTGGAGTCGCTGGCAAGGCGGGCGAGTCCGGCGGTGATGGCGTCTTCATCCAGCGGATCGACCAGCAGCGCGGCATCGCCCGCGAGTTCCGGCAAACTCGACGTGTTACTACACATCACCGGACAGCCGCACAGCAGCGCTTCGATCACCGGGAAGCCGAAGCCTTCATACAGCGATGGAAACGCCAAGCCCAACGCGCCCGCATACAGCGCGCCCTTGTCGGCTTCATCGATATAACCCGTGGTGATGACGCCATCCACGCCCGCGATCCATGCCTCGTCGAACAGCCATCCGCGTCCGCCCGCCAGCACTAAGGCAACCGCATCAGGTGATGCGCCATTGCCAGAAATGGATCGATAGCGCGCGAACGCCCGCACTAAGCGCGCGATATTCTTGCGTGGTTGCAGCGTGCCAATGAACAGAAAGTAACGCGCCGGAATGTTGTATTTAGCACGCACGGAGTCAACGTCACCGATGGCGGGTGCATCCACCCCCGGATAGACGACGGCGATTTTGTCGTTCGGTGTGCCGTAGAAGCGCGTGAGATCGGCAGAGGTGGCGTGGCTGTCCGCTAGAATCACATCGGCGCGCGCGGCGCTGTAGCGCGTGGTCAGGTCAAGATAAGCGCGCTGCGTCGGTGGATGCGCTTGGGGAAAGTGCTTATAGCCCAAGTCATGCACGGTGACCGCCGCGCGTCCGCGCAACGCGAACGGCAGCGTGTGCGCTGGAACCCACACCAGATCGTGATCGCCGCGCAACAGTTCAGCAGCGAAACGCACATGCGTCCATGCGCGCGCGAACGGGATCACGCGCTGCGTCACACGTGGCGACGCCGGGAACAGAGCGGCGGGCGGCTGATCGCGGAAATACAGCGTGAGATCGTCGGTGTTGAGTGCGATTAGCGCGCGGATCAGTTCGCGCGCGTAGTGTTCCGTGCCAGTGGCGCGCGCGATGGTAGCGCGGCTGGCGTCAATGGCGATGTGCATGGTGGAGTCGCGTTTCTAGGGCAGCAGCTCAAAATAGGGAAGTGGGCGACGCATCAAACGGTTGCCCCACATTGACACCGCCATGCTCATCAATGATTTTAGCGAGGTGTGCTAGCGAACCCACAGGCGGATCAAGCGATTCGACTTCAGACTTCAAACGCGGGATGCCGTATTCATCGAAAACGTGAAACTGCTCATCGAGTTCAGCATCGGTCAGCGCGGCTTTATCGACATCGCCTACTGTTTCCCAGTGTTGGCGCGCTTTAGCATACAGTTTAGTCAGCACGCGGCGCACGGAATCATCAGCAGCTTGCGGATCAGCGGGTTCGCTCGTGCCGAAGCGTGCTTGCAGCACAGCTTCAATCGAACGATTCTCACGCTCTGCCAGCGCTTGTAACCGTCGCGCCAGTGCTTCATCCTGAATGTGGATCGTCAACATGCGGGTTCGCCTTCATGACTCAATTTATGGGCGCGGGCAGCGTATGGGCGTCCCGTGTTCCACGGAAACGCCCCCGCAGATCGCTTTAGCGCGATAAGAAGCGCGCCATCTCATAATAGCTGTCGGTAATCGCGCGCATCTGGCTGACGGCTTCTTCCAGCGGAATCGCTTTCATCTCGCGCCCGACCTGCGCCACCATCACACCCGACTCGCCTTTATTGAGCAGGCGCACGGCTTTCACGCCCATGCGCGTTGCCAGCAGGCGATCAAACGCGGTCGGGCTGCCGCCGCGCTGAATATGACCCAAGATCGTCAGGCGAATCTCAAAGCCGATGTTCGGGTTATCTTGCAGATAATCGACCAATTCGGTGGATTTGAAGGGCGCGCCTTCTGCGATTACAGCGATGGCGTGCGATTTACCGCGCACATACGCATCTTCAAGCGCCGAGGCGACTTCTTCAAGCGTGGTCGCGCGTTCAGGCGTGACGACGATCTCCGCGCCGCCCAGAATGCCGCCCATCAATGCCAGATAGCCGCAGTTGCGCCCCATCACTTCGATTAAAAAGGCGCGTTGGTGCGAGGTCGCGGTGTCGCGCAGACGGTCGAGCGCGTCGAGAATGGTATTCAGCGCGCTGTCAACGCCAATCGACATATCCGTGCCGTAAATATCGTTGTCGATGCTGCCGGGGATGCCCACCGTCGGAAAGCCCATGCGATGCAGAGCTAAAGCGCCGGTCAGACTACCGTTGCCGCCGACCACGATAATGCCTTCGATGCCGCGTTCGTTCAGACGACGCAGCGCGCGCTTTTGTCCGGCTTCGGTCTTAAATTCTTCGTTGCGGGCGGTTTGCAAAATCGTGCCGCCGCGCTGCAAAATTCCGCTGACTTCGATGCTGGTCAGCGGGTGAATGTCACCATTGATCAGCCCGCTGTAGCCTTGACGCACACCGTAAACTTCGATCTCGTCTTCCATACCCGTGCGGACGACGGCGCGAATCGCCGCGTTCATTCCCGGCGAGTCGCCGCCGCTGGTCATGACTGCAATTCGTTTCATGATGGTTCGCCTCTGACCTTCGCTAAGCCGCCTCTAATTCTAAGGCATAAGCGCAAAGTTCCAAGTTAAAGGTTGGCGCACAGGGGCAAGCGTTGCCAGAATTGAGCTGACAATTTCACTGTCCACCCAAAGGGGATAAAATCAGCAGCGTGCAACTGGATCATACGCCGGACGTGAAGTCGGCATCTTGAGGCACGGGCAATGTCACGGGTATCGTCACGATGAACGTAGTTCCCACACCTTCCTCGCTTTCAAAATTAATCGTGCCGCCATGGGCTTGCACAGCACGCTGAATGATCATCAGCCCCAATCCAGTTCCTGAGACCGTACCGACATTCCTAGCCCGATGGAAGGCTTGGAACATACGCCCTTGATCCTCTTGGGGGATACCAATTCCCTCGTCGCGGATGCGGAAAGTCGCCTGAACGTCATCACACATGAGATCGAAATGGACTTGCGCTGTGGAGGCTGAGTATTTAAGAGCATTTGAGAGCAAGTTGACGAGCATTTGTCGCAGCAGCTTTTCATCTGCCAGCACATCACCGCAAGGCTGCTGCACCGTGAACACAATCCGATCTTGGGCGTTGGTCGCTTGCTGCACTTCCTCGATGAAGAAGTGACAATATTTCTCCAAGTTCAGCAGACTTGGTTGGAAATCCATGCCTACCGTCTCAGCTTTGCCCAGCGTTAACACATCGTCAAGTAAATTTGCCAAACGCTTAACCTGACCACGAATTTTGAGCAGATGATTGGTCTTGCGCTCCTCGGTGAGCCGGTCATTATAGTTAATCATAATGTCGGCGGACGACAGGATCGTTGCCAGCGGTGTTCGGTACTCATGCGATACCATGGAAACAAAGCGCGATTTCAGCTCGCTCAGTTCCTTTTCCTGAGCAAGAGCAATCCGAAGTTCTTCTTCCATGTTGCGCCGCACGCTGATGTCGCGCACGCTGCAAACAACACCCGCAATCTGATCGTCAGCTTGTTTAATCGGCGAGAACACGCAATCAGCGTGGAAGGTGGTGCCATCATGGCGGCGCGCCGGAACTTCAACTCTAACTGATGCTTGTCCGCCTGCGACCACCTCGTGCAAGGTTTCGACGATCAAATCGACATATTCAGGGTCAAACAACATCATCAAGGGATGGCGCAAAACATCATCCACTGCATATCCGAAAGTAACCGTCAACGCTGGATTCGTGTTCGTAATGGTGCCATCCACTTTCAGCACAACCACCACATCGGTGTTGCTGTGCAAAATCGCCTCGATGCGCTCAGTCGCGCGTTGCAGTTCGGCTGTGCGTTCAGCCACGCGCCATTCCAGTTCCGCCGCCCGCCGATTGACCTCTTCATATAATTGCATGGTTTCGAGCGCCGCCGCTGCCAGTTCAGCAAAGGCGATCAAAATGCGCTGGTCACGTTCGTTGAAGGCGTTCAACTCCGGGCTTTGTAAGTCCAACACCCCAACGATCCCGCGCGAGGCGATCAATGGAAGCACCAACTCCGATCGGGTGCGCGGATCATTTGCCGCGTAGTGCGAATGAGCCTGGACATCCGGCGCATAAATTAGCTGCTCGGTACGCACCACTTCAGGCACGAGACCGATCCCATTCAGCGCGATGGGAGCATCGGTATCGACGGCAAACTGCCCCGACCGCGCCACTCGAGTCGCCAGATTTTGCGATTTATCCACAAGCATTAGACCGCAATCGATTTGCCCAAACTCGCGGACAACCGCCTGTACGATCTGGTGTCCCAACTCCAGCAGATTTTCTGCCTTAAAGAGGATCGACAGCGCATTATAGAGCGCCGTCAGTTCTTGCTGAGACTGCTTGCGCTCGTGGATATTCTGGACACTGCCCTCAAAGTACAGGGGATTTTGATCGCCGTCGATGATAACGCGCGCGTTAATCAGACACCAGATCAGCCCGCCATCGAACCGCTTATATAAAGCCTCGAAATCTTCGACGACACCGTGCTGCATCATCAACGCGAACCAACGCTCACTCGCAGCAGGATCGGCGTAAAGATGGGCGCCATTGACGCTGCGCGCCGTCTCTAGATCGGGAAAGCCAAGGATGTGCAGCATCGCGGGGTTGGCTTCAAGCACCATACCATTCAGCTCAGTCCGAAACAGCCCTACAGGCACATTCTCATACAAGGTGCGGTGGTTTTCCTCACTTTTCCGCAGTGCAGCTTCGGCTTGCCGCCGCTCGGCAATTTCGCGCTGGATTTCCGTGTAACGCTGGGCATTTTCGTAGGCCACCGCAATCTGGATCGCAAGCGTCGCGGCAACCCGCTCATCCTCGATATTGAATTCGGTTGCTCCAAGCTTATCCGCGAAATAAAATGCGCCATAGCGTTGTGTGGACGTGCGGATCGGCGCGCCCAGAAACGAGTGCATATCGGGATGATGCTCGGGAAAGCCAACCGCTTGTGCATCGGTCTGAATGTCAGCCACGCGAAAGGGTGTGTCGGACCTAATCGCACGGGCAAGAACACCTCGTCCGGCGGGCAAATGACCGATGCGCGCTGCTTCTTCAGCGCTGATGCCGCTGGTGATGAAATGCGTAAACGTTTGCCCATCTGCTCCCAGCAGACCGACCGCGGCGAATTTAGCGCCGATAATATCACGGGCAGCGTGACAGAATTCCTCGACCAAGCGCAGCGGATCGCGCGATCCGATAAGCTGCTGACCGATCTCGATCAGCGCCGCCAGTCGCGGCACAACTTCGCTCAGCTTGCCCGTCATCAACTGGAGGTGCGATTCGCGGAATTCCTCGGCGGGTGGTGGTTTGATAGCGGTTACAATTTCCCCCAACGCTGTATTCACGATTTCAAGAATATCTTGCGGGTCGGAAGGCTTGAGCAATATATGCGAAACGCCGCAGCTTGCCGCCAACTGGCGGGCTTCCTGTTCAAGGTAACTGGCAGTGTAAAAAATCACAGGGGTCAGGGCGATGGCGGGATCAAGCCGAAGCTGGCGCACCAACTCAAAACCATCCATCGTGGGCATCAGCACATCGGCGATGATCAGATCAGGCTGATGGCTGCGTGCGAGTTCGAGCGCCTCAACCCCGTCTCGCGCTTCGAGCAGACGATGATTGTAGTATCCCAGGAGTGTCGTCAACACTTGTCGTGAAATAGGGCGATCATCAACGATCAGGATTAAAGCCATGGTATTTCGCCTTACTACTTAGATTTATTTTTCAGATTTCAAGAATGCTTCAACCTGACTGACAAACAACTCGGGTTCGATCGGTTTCGAAATGTAGCCGTCGAAGCCTGCGCTCAGCACTTTTTCCCGATCATCAACCATAGCATAAGCGGTGACAGCCACCAGCGGGATTTTGCGCAGCACAGGATGTTGCTTAAGCTGCTGCGCGACTTCATAGCCGTTCAGCTTAGGCAGTTGAATATCGCAGATGATCAGGTCTAACGTTTCTCTGAGTGCGGTTTCCAGCCCAGCTTCGCCATCGCGGGCTGCAATCGTGAAATGACCAAACGCCTTAAGCAGGTAGGTCATGAGTTCCAAATTGGCTGTGTTATCCTCGATAACCAAAATCCGAGCTGGCATCAGCGCCTGCCTATGTTTCGACGATCTGAAGTGTGAACGTGCTGCCTTCGCCGTATTGACTTCGTAGTTTGATTTTACCACCAAGCAAATGGGCTAATTTCTGACTGATATACAACCCTAGACCCGTCCCTTCCTGATGACGCATACTCGAAACATCGATGCGCTGGAAGGCTTGGAACAGGTGTTCCTGATCGTCGGGGCGAATGCCGACTCCTGTATCGATCACGCTGATTTCGGTCGCCAGCCCGTCATGGGTTGCGTGCTGTTCAACCTTAAGACAAACCATGCCGGCGTCGGTAAACTTGATCGCATTGGTGGTCAGGTTAATGATGATTTGTCCGAGCGCGCGCCGATCGGTTTGGACGCTGATCGTGTCAGTCGGCATTTCAACAGTGAATTGCACCCCTTTGGTTTCTGCCAGCGGACGCAAAGCGGTGGCGACTTCACGGATGACGCTTGCGCAGTTCACCCGCTCAAAACTCAGCTCCACCTTGCCCGATTCGATCTTAGCAAGGTCAAGCAAATCGTTGATCAGTGAAAGCAGGTGTTTGGCGCTGATCTGAATGGTTCTGAGTTGATTTTCTTGGTCGCCGGTCAGGGGACCCGGCAGCCGCATCAGCAGCGTGCCTGTAAACCCAATAATAGCATTCAGGGGTGTGCGAAGTTCATGCGACATGCTCGCTAGAAAACGATCTTTCGCGCGGTTAGCATTTTCCAGTTCAGCATTTTTCTCTTGGAGGGTCTGCTCAAAGCGTTTGCGCTCGGTGATGTCGCGGATCGCGCTGGACACCAGTGTGCCTTCTTCCGTCTCCAGCGGGCTGAGGCTAATTTCAACCGGGAACTCAAACCCATCTTTGTGGATACCGTAGAGTTCCATGCCCGCACCCATCGGTCGCACGCGCGGGTCGGTAAAGTAATCGACGCGGTGTTCAGGGTGAATATTGCGAAAACGCTCAGGCACTAAGCGATCCACCGATTGACCGATCAGTTCCTCAGCGCTGTAACCAAACAGCGCCTGTGTTTGCGAGTTGACGAGAACGATCTTGCCTTCCCGATTGACGATGACCATCGCATCCGGTGCTGACTCGAGCAGACCTCGAAATCGTTCTTCGGCTTTTTTACGTCGGCTGATGTCACGGATGGCGCTGGACACGAGCAGTCCTTGTGCCGTCTCCAGCGGACTTAGGCTGATTTCAACCGGAAACTCGAAGCCATCTTTACGCAAACCGTACAGTTCCATGCCCGCGCCCATCGGTCGCACGCGCGGGTCGGTAAAATAATCGACGCGGTGTTCGGGATGGACGTGGCGAAAACGCTCAGGCACTAACTTATCGACCGATTGCCCGATCAGTTCCTCAGCGCTGTAGCCAAATAGCACCTGTGTTTGCGAGTTGACGAGAACAATCCTGCCTGATTGATTGACTACCACCATCGCATCCGGTGCGGATTCCAGCAACCCGTGCAGAGTGTCTTCTTCGGCGATGCTGGAGATCGCCACGAAGCCGACGATCTGGTCGTGGGAATTGCGACGTGGTGTCACGACGAGGCGAGTCGTGAAGCAATCTCCATTCTTCCGCACCCCGTTGATATTGCCTTCCCACTTGCCTTGCTGCCGCGCGCTGGCGAGCATCTGATCGAGGACTCCGGCTTCGACATCTTCAGCGGTATAAAGCATGGCTGAGTTGGCTGTGCCAACCACGTCTTGCGACTCATAGCCATACAACCGACGTGCGCCCTCATTCCAAAGCAAGATCGTGCCATCCAACGCCGCGCCGATGATCGCATATTCGGTCGAGGATTCCAGCACGCTGACCATGAAAGCTAGAGCGTCTTGGGGGCTTCCTAAGCTTGTGCTATCAAACAATTTCACAGTCATGAAAAACCTCTGTCTGTTCTAATAAGTTTTTTGGAGTCAGCGGAGGGAGGGTTGCAAGCAAACGAGCGGTGCAATCTGAACAAATGATCACTCCCCACAATTTCTATACTACACTATTTCATTTAATCTGTTGATCACCCACAAGAGCGATTTTGGTGGGAAGAACATTGGGTCGTGTCAAGTTCATCAATGCGGCATCCAGAAAAGCCAGCACGCGGTTTGCGTATTCGTTCGGATTAGTCAAAACACCCGCTATATGTCCGGTGTCGGGAATAACCCAGACTTCCGCTGCTGCACCAGCACTGGAAGCGTACTTAGCAGCCAGTTCTGGCTCCCACATTGACTCTGCCCCGGCGATAAACAGGATCGGACGCGGCGCAATCCGTCGAACCTGCGTGCGCAGGGCTGGCGCAGGTGCAATGCCACTAAACAAGGCTGTGAAGCGATAACTCATCCAGTAATCTGGCACCAACAGCCATGCGATTGCAGGATGGGGTATAAGGGGATCGAGCAGATCGTCAAGACCGGCTACACCCGTGCCATCGGCAACAAAGGCTTCAATCCCTTCGATTGCAGCGCCAGCATGAAGAATCGAAATGGCTCCCGCCGATAATCCTAGCGCGCCGATATGCTCGACTTCGGGACGCGCTTGGAGATAATCGACCATCGCACTGACATCAATAACGGAATTCCAGCCGTCGGCGAAGATATCACCCCCGCTTGCGCCATGCGCCCGCATATCCATCATGAGGACACCATACCCTTGCTCAAGCAAGATGCGGGCGTGCGGCAGCACACCGAGTCGGTTGCTGCCCATCCCGTGCAAAGCAATGATTACTGCCCCGTTTTGCGGCGGAATATACCATCCAGCGAGGGTAATTTCATCGCTGGTTGACAATTCCACCGCTTGGGCGCTGTTGACCAGTTCGGCAGGCATCTCGTTAACTGGTAAGCGCGCGGGGCGCAAACTGAGATAAGCGATATAGGCGGGCAGCAGCACATAGAGCGTCAGCAGCACTTCCTGTAGAACCAAGAACAGCAATCGGCGACGATATAACCAGCGCCCCCGCCAGCGTCGGAAAACCAATTCGATGAATAACCCGCTTGCCACACCAAACAACAACCCGATGATGAGACCTACTTCAAGTTGTCCAATGGGGATGGCAAATAACGCGCCGAACAGAGCGCAAAGCACGGCGTTGATGACCACCAACCGAGTGACAGAGGCGCGCACGGGTGAACTCCTTTTCCGATCACGCTGGTAGGTATCGTCTTGTACTCACTTCAGTATAGGAACAAAGTGAGAATTTCGTGCGCGAAGGCAACAGACAAGATCATGAGTAAGCCGCCTTGCCGTCAAATGCCCCTAATCTAAGTGCCTTGACATCCGCATTTTTTGCGCGCACAATGAATGAATACTCATTCAGTTGAATGAATGACCATTCATTAGGGTTCGAACATGAAAAATATAGCGCAAGAACAGTTTGAACTGGCGCGGCGCAATCAGATCTTGGATGCCGCCGCCAAGCGCTTTGCTCAACACGGATTTCACACCACCACCATCAAAGACATTGCCCAAGAAGCCGGGATCGCCGACGGCACCATCTACAACTATTTCAAAAACAAGACGGCGCTCTTGCTCGGCATCTTCGACCGCATGAGGACGCTGGTTGAACCAGACGAAACCGAGCTGCCGAAGCTGATCGAGGGTGATCTGCCCACATTTTTGCGATCATTCCTGCAAATCCCACTGAACACGCTTAATCAGCATGACTTCCAGCTTTTCAAAGTGGTGATCTCGGAAATGATGGTCAATGAAGAGCTGCGCCAGCTTTACTATGAGCAGATTCTCGAACCGACGCTGATGTTCGCCGAAGTCTATTTTGAAAAGTGGGCGCAGCAACATGCTCTCGACAAGCTCGACATCGCGCTGACCGTGCGCAGCATTTCCAGCCTCATTCTGGGTCTCATGATCCAGAACATTCTGGGCGACGCAACCCTGCGCGAAAAATGGGATGCCCTGCCCGACTTTCTGACCGACTTATTGCTCAATGGATTGGAACACAACCAATGATGATCGCAATTGTGACAGGCGGATCACGCGGGGATGTTCAACCGTATGTCGCGCTGGGCAAAGGGCTGAAAGAGGCAGGCTATCAAGTCAAGTTAATCGCCAGTCAGGATTTTGAGACGCTGGTCACGGATGCGGGGCTGACGTTCTGTTCCACGGGTTTCAGTGTGGAAAGCGTCATCCAGAGTGACGAGTGGCGCAAGGTCACCGAGCGCGGCAATTTCCTTCAGATCGTGGCGAAAATGCAGCAAGAGGCGAAAAAGTACGCGCGCCATCTCGCTGAAATCATGCCCGACTTGCTCGACGGTACAGACTGGATGATCACCGGCGTTGCGGGTTTAGGCGGGGCGTTCTCAATCGCGGAAAAGCTCAATATCCCGTTTATACAAGCCTATGTTTTCCCGATTACGCCCACCCGTGAGTATGCTAGTCCGCTCACACCGCACCTACCCTTCGGCACACGCTTAAATCCGCTTTCGTTTCGGGTGCTGCAACAAATGTTATGGCAAAGCACCCGTTCGGCTGATGTTGAAACGCGCCGCATTCTGGGCATGGAACAGCCGTCCTTCTGGGGTCCGTTCGAGAGCCTCCAGCGGCAGCGTGTGCCGACCCTCTATGGCTACAGCAGGCATGTTGTGCCAAAACCCGCCGATTGGGAAGCGCATCAGCAGGTCACCGGCTATTGGTTTCTGGATGAAGCCGCACACTGGACACCACCGCCGAAATTTGTCGAGTTCTTAAACAAGGGCGAAGCGCCGGTTTACATCGGCTTTGGCAGCATGGTCAACAAGAATCCGCAGCAGGTTGTCGAGACCGTCATCGAGGCGTTAGCCCTTTCCAAGCAGCGCGGCGTGCTGGCATCCGGTTGGGATGGCATCCAGCAGACAGCCCTGCCCGAAAACATTTACATGATTTCATCCATGCCGCATAGCTGGTTATTTCCGAGGATGAAAGTGATCGTGCATCATGGCGGCGCAGGCACAACCGCCGCCGCATTGCGGGCAGGTGTACCCTCAGTCATAGTCCCTTTCATGGGTGATCAGGCATTCTGGGGACATCGCCTAGCGTCCTTGGGGGTCGCGCCCACACCCATCCCCCGTAAGCAGTTGACGGCTGAGCGGTTGGCTCGCGCCATTGAACAAGCCGTCGCAGATACCAACATGCGTCAACAAGCCAGCGTTCTGGGCAGCAAAATACAAGACGAGCAAGGCGTCAACAAGGCTGTGGCTATTGTCAACAAGATTACGGCGCATCCAGCACGCCTGACGGATTAAGACGATCCGTGCTTAAACTGTGTTGTTCGCTCGTGCAAGATCGCTTATGGATGCACAACAGCGGGCTTTACTGCCCGTCACAATACGGTTCAACTTGATACAGCAGCCGTTCCTGACAGCTTAATGCGCGGATATAGCGGTTATTTTGTGTCCATGTGGTCAATTCGCTCAAGGGAAAAATGCGCCACACCTCCACATAGCCGCCTTCCGCGCCGGAAATGAAGAAGGTTGCGGCTGAAGGATTGAACGCAAGGCTGAACAGCGGCGCGCCTGCTGCTTGAAAGCGCTGTAATTCTTCGCCTGTGTTCACATTCCACCATATGATCTCACCGTTGTCGGCTGCCGAGATCGCGCTGACACCGTCGTCCGCCAGCGCCACAGCGCGCACCG
>JBGSRB010000338.1:0-1760 GCA_041737735.1 Anaerolineae bacterium
ATACCGCTGACGGCTGCATCACGCCCGATGATCCGCTGTAGCCTTCGAGCATGATCGCGGCGATGCTGCGGGGATCCTCCATCTGGATGATGTCGTCGATCATCTCAGCGATGATCTGATCGCCTTCTTCCTGCGTGCGCCCGCGATAGACCGGATTGCGATAGGCATACGGATCGGGCATCCGCACGATCCACGGCACGCCCGGCTCGTTAGGAATCCGACGCGGATCGCCGCCCGCGCTGGCGCTGGCGAACGTGCCGCCATGATACGATTTATAGCGCGTCAGCACCTTTTGGCGACCGGTGTAAAGGCGCGCGATCTTCATGGCGTTTTCGACCGCTTCCGCGCCCGCGTTGGTGAAAAATGACTTGGTCAGGCGTCCCGGCGCGATCTCCGCGAGCATCGCGCCCAAGCGTCCGCGCGCTTCGGTGGCGAACGACGGATTGACCATGCACAATTTCGCCGCCTGATCCTGAATCGCCTTGACGACGTGCGGGTGGCTGTGACCGATGTTCACATTCACCAACTGCGACGCCCAATCGATATATTGCTTGCCATCGGTGTCGTAGAGATAGACCCCTTCGGCGTGGTCGATTGCAATCGGATTCCATGATCCCTGCGCTGACCAACTGGTGAGCGTGTAATCTTTGTTAAGTTGGGCGACATCCGCAACCATGATCGGGTTCTCCTGAAACAATAATTGAGCGCGCACCCGCGCGCGAATCGAGTAGGTGAATTGTAGCGCGTTCGCCTGTGGATCACGAACGGGCGGTCTTACTTGCTCTCACTCGTGGGGATCACGCGCTTGACGCGCTTACCGAACTCGGCGCGGGTCAGCATTACGCGGCGATCACAGGTCAAGCAGCGGATGCCAATATCCGCGCCCACGCGATAGACCGCCCATTGATCGCCGCCACATGGATGCACTTTCCGCATTTGCACTTGATCGCCCACGTTGATTTCGATGTGCTTATACGCCATGTTCGCTGCCCCGCACGCTAACGTTCTACTTACACACGCTATGCTACAATATCTTGCGTTGCTTGATCCACTTACACGCGGAGAAAACCCCGTTGCTGTTTAATCTTACCCCTGAACTGTTGATCGCCAACCTGATCGCGTTGGGCATCGGCATGACCATTCACGAATTCGCGCATAATTACGTCGGCTGGCGCATGGGCGATCCGTATCCCGCGCAAGCCGGACGCTTAACGCTCAACCCGATGGTGCATATCAACTGGATAGGCTGGCTAATGTTTGCCGTGTTAGGCTTCGGCATTTTGGGCAGCGCGCCGATCTCGCCTTACCGGATGCCGGTGGAGAATCGACGCTGGCGCTGGTTGGCAGCGGTGGGGGCGGGTCCGCTGTCGAATCTGGTGCTGGCGGCGGTGTTCGCGCTGATCATCCGCATTATTGGCTTGCCGATTGTGTTCAACGATTTAGGCGTTATCGGTGTCATTTTGCTGCAAATCGTGTATCTCAATGTGCTGCTGGCGATCTTCAACTTGATCCCGCTGTTCCCGATTGACGGCTGGCACATCGTCTACTCGCTGCTGCCGCCGGAACTCGCCGTGCAGTGGGAACGGCACGCGCAGACGACGCAGTATGTGTTCTTCGGGCTGATCTTGCTCAGCTTCTTGAACATTCCCGGCATCCCGAATTTTCTGGCGCTGTTGATCGGTGAGCCGACGCAGCAAATTTTGCGTCTGCTGCTGGGCATCTGAAACGGCACCGCGCATGAACATCACCTATCGTTTACA
>JBGSRB010000231.1:0-3076 GCA_041737735.1 Anaerolineae bacterium
TGCCCGACACACGCTGGATCGGCGTGATCGCGGGCATGGCGATCATCGGCGCGTGGCATCTGGTGTGGGCGGCGGCTTCGGGCATGGAAACGGCGATCTTCTGCCTGCTGACGCTGGCGATCATCGCGCTGGTGTGGCGCGAACAGCGCGACGATCTGCCGCGCACGGTGATCGCGTTCGTGCGGCGCGGCGTGATCTTCGGCGTGGTGGCGGGCTTGACCATCCTCACGCGACCGGAAGGCGCGCTGTTGATCGGCTTGGCGGGTTTGGCGCTGTTGATCGCGCGGCCGCATATGCGCTGGCGTGATGTGATCACGTTCGGTGTGGTGGGCGCGCTGGTCTGCGTGATCGTGCTGCTGCCGTATTTAATGTACAACTACGATCTCACGGGTGGCTTGCTGCCCAACACCGCCGCCGCCAAACGGATGCAAAGCACGCCCATGTTCATCGTGTTCAGCTATCCCGAACGGATCGGCTTGATGCTTGAGCCGCTGGTGGCGGGCGGGCAGGTCGTGCTGATCCCCGGCATGATCGCGTTTGTGGTGTGGGCGGCGCGGCGGCGTGATGGTCTGGCGTTGGCGCTGCTGCCGCTGGTGTGGGGCATCGGCTTGATTTTGCTGTATGCCGCGTGGCTGCCGCTGAATTTTCAGCACGGGCGCTATGTGATTCCGGCGCTGCCTGCGTTGATCGTCGCGGGTGTGATCGGCTTGGCGTGGTGGATGCAGCGCGCGCGCAGGTCGTTGATCGGGCGCGTGTTTACACGGGTGATCGCGTTGTCGGCGCTGACGGTGTACGCCGCCATGCTGTTCAGCTTGGGCTTGGCGGCGTATCGGCTGGATGTGGCGATCATTAATGAGGAAATGGTGGCATCGGCGCTGTGGATCGAAGCGAATCTGCCGCCCGATGAACTGCTCGTGATCCACGACATCGGCGCGGTCGGCTATTTCGCGCCGCGTCCGCTGCTGGACATCGCCGGTTTGGTCAGCCCGGAAGTCGTGCCGTTCATGCTCGATCCCGATGGCATGTGGAACTTGATGCGCGCACGCGGCGGGCGTTATCTGATGGCGTTTCGCAATCAAATTCCGGGACAAGACCCGAACGATCCGCGTTTATGTGTGGCTTTTCAAACAGGAGGAACGGCGGCGCTGCGCGCAGGGGAAGGCAACATGACGATTTTTCGTCTCGCCTATGACGGCATTTGCGAGCCATAATATACGCGCAGGGTGGAAACCCGCTATACTTGAGCTATGAACGATTTCTTCAAGAAAATCAACGTTTTGATCAAAGCGGGCGTCAATGATGCGCTAGGCACATCGCGAACGCCACGCGAAGAGGCGTCGGGAACGCGGCGCAGCGGAACGGCCGCGCTTGGTAAAGACCTTGAGCGCGAGATCGCCAAACTACGCGCGCGCGCGAACGACGCTGTCGCCTATGAGGACACATACAAGACGCGCTTGCAGGCGTTGGACGACGAGATCGCCACGCTCGATCAGCAGGTGGACGCCGCGCTGCGCGACAATCGCGATGATGCCGCGCGTCAACTTTTGGCGCAGTTGCAGCACGCTCACCGCCGCCGCGCGCGCATCGAAGCTGATCTGCGTGAGCATGAGCGCGCCACGCACGAACTGATCGAGCGCGTCAACACGCTGGATGCTGTCGCTGCGGATGCGCGACGCGCGCAGGCAGATGAGAGCGCTGCATCGACTGCTGAGGCTGCTGACGACGCGCCTGTTTCCGCGCGCATCGCGCAGGTTCTCAACGAAGCGCGCCAGACGATCACGCATCTCAGCGAGACGATCAGCGCGCGCGCCGCCAACACTGCCGCCGCCGATGACAGCGCCCCAACCACGCCCGCGCCCAACGATCCACCCGCCAGCGATCCTGAGATCGAGGCTGATCTTGCGCGGCGGCGTGATCGCTTGAGCAAACGTTAATGGATCATGTGGATGTCTGATGAAAGCATCATGAATGTGCGCCATCTTCTGGTTATCACTGCCAATTTCGCGGTTGTGCAGCAGGTTCGTCAGGCGTTTCGCGATCATGGCTTTGCGGTCAGCGCGGCATATTCGCATCTCGATGCGCTTTACGCCGTTAAGCATGAAAATTTCAGCGCGGTAATCGCGGATGACAGCATGACGCGACGCGATGGTGGTGAAGCAACCGCGCGCACGCTGGGCGACCTGCCTAATCATCCGCCGATTTTGATGCTGGAAAAGCTCAAGGGCGAAGGCGGAACCATCAACGGACACGGCATGGTGTTTGATGCTGCGGCGCTGCAAACTGCGGTGCTGGATGTGCTGCGCGCCACCACTGATGATGAAACGCAAACGCTCGATGCGCCCACGCTGCCCTCAACATCGATCTTTTGGCGCGATGACGAGATGCGAACGCTGTTCGCGCTCAGCCGATCATTAACCGAAGTGCTAGATTTGGGCGAAGTCCTTACGCGCGTGGTCGAAGCCGCGCGCCACCTGACCAGCGCCGAAGAAGGCATGATTTTGCTGCCCGATGACGACGGCGCGGATCAACTGTTTTTGCGTGCGAAATCGGGCATCGATGCGACGGGCGAGTTTCGCGTACGCACCGAGGATACGATTGCCGGAAATGTGTTCACAAGTGGGCAGCCCGTATTGATCGCGCCGGGCGGTCCCCACAAAGTCAAAACCGAGTATTTCGTCAACGCGCTGCTGTATGTGCCGATCATCCATGATGGGCAAACGCTTGGCGTGTTGGGCGTCAACAACAAACATACGCACAATCGCTTCAACGAACGCCATCGTGAACTGTTGGTCAATTTAGCGTCGTATGCCGCCATCGCCATCGAGAACGCCCGTGTGCATGGCGACAGCATCCGCCGCATGAACGAGCTTAAAGCGTTGGTCGATGCGAGCAAAGCGATCAACGAATCGCTGTCGATTGAGAAAACCCTGCTGACCACCTGCGAACAGTTGATCCGGATGTTGCACGTCAACAGCGCCTGTGTATATATGTGGGATGCCCGCAAGCAACATTTGCTGCGGCGGGCGTGGCGCACACGGGCGGCGTGGCGGCAGGCGGACGCGCTGGTGATCGATGG
>JBGSRB010000480.1:0-2426 GCA_041737735.1 Anaerolineae bacterium
GGTGCGCGGCGGTGTGCTGCTCGCTGTTGTCGGTTTAATTGCGGGCGTGCTGTTCAACGTGGTCAGTCAGGGTATTCTGGTGGTGCAGCCGCAGGAAGTCGCGGTTGTCTTCAACACGTTGTCGGGTAACTTAGAGGAACCGCGTCGTGCTGGCACGCACATCATCATTCCGGTGCTGCAAGAAGTGACGATTTATCCGATTGAGGTGCAGGAATTCTCGCTGGAAACAGCCGACCGCGCCGACCCCGGCACCGACGCTGTGCGCGCGCGTACCGTTGACGGGCAGGAAGTGCGCCTCGACGTGACCGTGCTGTTCAGCGTTGCGCCCGACACTGCTAACACCGTGCATCAACGCTGGCGCACGCGCTATGTTGACGACCTGATCCGCCCGACCACGCGCGGCATCGTCCGTGATGTGGTGTCGCGTTTCCGCGCGGCGGAAATTTACGGTGAGCGTCGTGGTGAAATGGAAGAATCAATTCAGTCGTCGCTCGAAGCCCGTTTCTTTGAAGAAGGCTTGATGCTGACTGACCTGCTCGTGCGTGACATTACCTTCTCGGATCAGTTCGCCGCTAGTATTGAGCGCGCGCAGATCGCGCAGCAGGACGCCGAACGTGCGCGTTTGGTCGTGCAGCAGCGCCAGCAAGAAGCGGAACAACTGCGTGTGCAAGCGCAAGGTCAGCGTGACGCCGAAATTCTGCGCGCTGAAGGTGAAGCGCAAGCCATCATCCTGCGCGCCTCGGCTGAAGCCGAAGGTCTGCGTCTGGTCAGTGGTCAGATCGCCGCGAATCCGTCGTTGATCCAGTATCAATATATTCAGCGCTTGTCACCCAACGTGCAGTTGGCGCTCGTGCCGTCGAACTCGCCCTTCCTGTTTGACTTCGCCAGTCTGGCTGAAGGCATCGGCGATTTTGAAGCGCCCGAAGTGCCGGAATCGACCGATCTTGATTTGACGCCCGACATCGAAGTCGAGCCGCTGCCCGAAGTTTTGCCCGGTGTGGACGATGGCACGATCGAAGGCGCTGGCAGCTAAACGCTAACGCAACACCCGCAGCACTGTGATCTAACAGGGCGCTCCACTGGAGCGCCTTGTTGATTCTCCGCTCAGGCGCTGGGCTTGGTGTATTTCAGCACCAGCATAACCTGACATCCATGACTACCCGTGATCCCCGTTCGCGCCTATGCTGCTGTTAAGCCGAGTCGGTCAAGCAGAGAGGTTCGATCACCATGTTTCAGTTCGGGAAACGGCGCGTCATGCTGCTGGCAGCACTGCTGCTCGTCATGCTGCTGGCAGCACTGCTGCTCGTCATGCTGCTGGCAGCGCCGCTGCACGCGCAAGATGCGGTTGTGTATGGCGTGTTCTTCTATTCCCCCACGTGTCGCTATTGTCATGAAGTCATCAACAACCATTGGGGCGGCATTCAAGCCGAGTTTGGCGATCAGCTACAGGTGTTGTTCGTCGATGTTTCGACGGCGCAGGGCAGCCAGATCATGAGCGCGGCGATCAGCGCGCTGCGGATTCCGTCGAACGGCGTGCCGCTGCTGGTCATTGGCGATCAATACTTCATCGGCGCGGTCAATATTCCGCAGGGCGCGCCTGTAGCCATCCGCGCGGGCTTGGTGGCGGGCGGCATCGGTTATCCCCCGATTCCGGGCATCGAACGCACATTTGAGCAGGCACTCGGTGTCGAAGCTGACGCACCCGCCAGCGCGTCCGGTGTGCAAGCCGCCGCGCCCAACGCTGAACGCGCGATCTTTGCCGATCCCGCGAATGTGTTCGCCCTGATCGTACTGTTCGGTCTAGCGGGCAGTTTGGTGGCGCTGGCGGCGGCGCTGTGGCGTGGGTTACGTCTGCACAAGCGCGATCTGCTGCGCGCGCTGGATGTGCGCTTCGGGCGCGTGCTGCTGATCATCGGCGGGCTGATCGGTTTGGGCTTGGCGGCAACGTTGTTGTTGGGCAGCGGCGAAGACACGCTCACGCTGGTGTTGTCGACGGCGGTGCTGACGATCTTCGGCATCGTGACGCTCAACCTGTTGAACACGCCCGCGCTGAGCCAAGCATCGCGCTGGCTGATCCCGCTGATCATCGTCGCGGGCGTGCTGGTGGCGGGTTATCTCGCCTACGTCGAAACTGCCGTTGTTGAAGCGACCTGCGGCGTGTTGGGCGATTGCAACGCGGTGCAAACCAGCATCTACGCGCAGATCGCGGGCATTCCCGTGGGCGTGATCGGGCTGGTGGGCTATAGCATCATGCTGGTGGTCTGGTTAGTGGCGCAGTCGGATCGGCGTCCGCAGGCGGGTGCTTTATTGCTGGTGTTGGCGGCGGCGGGCGTGGGTTTCTCGCTTTATCTGACGTTCTTAGAGCCGTTCGTGATCGGCGCGACCTGCGTCTGGTGTTTGACTTCCGCTGTGATCATGACGATGCT
>JBGSRB010000482.1:0-3484 GCA_041737735.1 Anaerolineae bacterium
GTCGGTGGCAGCGGACGCGCCGAAAAGCGCCGCAATCACGCCGCTGCTGATCAGCGCCAATCCGCGACCGCCCAAGCGCAGCGCTGATGCGCTCAGCGCGCGCGTCAGCATCGCGCGTTACTGCTGTCCGTAGACGTGGGTATAACGGTCATGCAGCTTGGCGATGTCGTCGTCGTCAATCGTCAGCGGCGTTCCCATTTGCAGCGCCAGCCACACAATTGCGGCGTTGTCTTCGGTCATCACGGCAGCTTTCACGGCGGATTCGGCGCTTTTGCCCGTGGCGAATACCCCATGACTTTGCAGGATGCACGACGGACTCAGTGAGTCGCGCAAGACTTCGACCACGCGCGCGCCGATTTCCTCACCGCCGATCAGCGCGAAGCCGCCCAACGGAATTTCGCCGCCGAACTCATCCGCCATGGCGGTGGTCACGCACGGGATCGCCTTGCCGACCACCGCGAACGCGGTTGCATAGCGCGAATGGGTATGCACCACGCCGTTGACCTGCGGCATGTGCCGATAGATGTAACAGTGCGACGCGGTATCGGACGACGGCTTGAGATCGCCTTCGATCAGCTTGCCGTCGATGTCCACGATCACCATGCTTTCCGGCGTCAGTTCGTCGAATTTCAAGCCGCTCGGCTTAATCACGATGTGGTTGGTTTCCGGGTCGCGCGCGCTGACGTTGCCACTCGTCCACGCCACCAGATTGTTGCGCGGCAGCTCGGCGTGCAGCGCGCACACTTCGCGGCGCAGATGTTCAAGGTGCATAAGGTGGGTGTCCTTTTGAGTGCTGATCAAGGTTCATAAGCTCAGTATAAATTTCATTCCATGCCTGCACATGGATCAATTTTATATCGGTGCTGTGGGCATATTCATCAGCCAAACGCTGCGTATACACAGCGACGAATGCTGCTAAATCAGGCAGCAAACGCAGGTAATACTTGAGCGATGGCATAATGCCATTGACGATGATTTCAATTCCAAATTGGGTGTGTATCTGCTCAGTCAAAGCGCTGACTTGTTCCTGCTCGATTGTGTTGGGTTCAGCCGTCGTCAGCAGATAATAACGCGTTAAAGGTGTTGAATTAACTTTCTCGAACGCATCACGCACCATTGTCGGCGTGATGGCGATGCGATGCTTGACCTCAACGGCTTCAAAATATTTGCCCACCTCTGTGATAATTTCAACATCGCCAATGGTGTGTGATTTCAAGTCGGAGGTGGTGTGACCCTTGAGAGGGACAAGTTGCTTACCTTGATAACGTGGGGTATCCAGCAGCAATTCATAAATTACATGAATGGCGATCACAGGCAGGCGTGAAGCGCCACTAGTATGATATTGGCGGTAAAAATGCGAGCGCAATGCCGCCAACAGTTTAACAATCGTGACCGAATGTGCGATCATGGTTATGGGCTGTGCGCTAAGCTGATCAGCCTGCATTTTCGCATCAAGCAAGCGCAACAGCGCCAGCAGATACGCGCGTGGATCGGCATTGTGAGTTTCTACATCATCGAGAATGTGCAAGAACGCGGTTTTGACAGCGGCATTTTGAATCCGTCCCGGAAAATCAAGCGTGAACGGGGCAAGCTGTTCAATCGATCGTGTAAGCCAACCGCTGCCGCTTCGCATGGCTAAACGCGGAAAATGTTCACGGATGAACGGTGTAATGTAAGTGGTGTCGAACCCTCGCCCCGAATAACCACCGGGGAGTTCGACTTTATGCAAGCGGACATCTTGTTGGGGCGTGACCAACTTTTTGGTCAGTGAGGTTAGCAACGCTGCCAGTACCGCTTTTTGCGTTTCAGCATGATCAACAACAGCCTGTACATATGCGGTTTGCTCAACACCCAATGGCAAGATATCCAGTGCTAATGCAGCGGCGTATAGACGTTTGAGAACATCATCAGGACTGTTGTTCATAATAATTTGGGCTGTCGATCACTTTCTGCCAAGCGTGCTTCGGCAAACACGCAGTAATCGGCGTTAAGCTCGAAGCCGATATAATGGCGGTTCATGCGCTGGCACGCCACCGCCGTTGACCCCGACCCCATAAACGGATCAAGCACCACATCGCCCTCACGAGTCAACAATTTGAGGAACTCGACCACCAGATCGACCGGATACATCGCGGGATGATTGCGTCCTTTAAGTGACTCGACCGCCATTTCGATCACATCGCGTTTAAGCGGGTTGCCATGCAAACGAATTACGGTGAAGCCGTTCTTTTCCAGTTGAATTTGACGCCCACCTGCCTGCCCACCAAACGGTTCGGAATGAATGCCGCGAATTTTCAGGCGAAAGCCCTGTATTTTGCCGCTTTTGACCTCTTGAATAACTTTTGCCAATTCTAGGCGGGCGTGTTGTTTTTGTTCAGGCAAAAGGTCTGATTGTTCGATCAGGTCATAATAACGACTACCAAGTGTTGACCGTCCACCGCCGTTGTTCGCTGGTTCGGTCTTGGGATTTGCCATGAACGCATCGAGATCATAATAGTAATCATTTGACTTAACGAAATGGAAAAAAGGTTCAGTGCTGCTGACCAAGCGGCGGCGAAATTGGCGCGGTGTTGGGTTGCGCTTGACCCAAGTGATCGCATTGACGAGACGTAACCCTAAACTTTCGGTTGCGGCAATAGCGAAACGATAAGGCACTAACAGCAGGCTGGCATCTTCATATTTATCACCCAGATTGAACACAATGCTGCCATCTGGTGTGATCACGCGGGCGCACTCGCGCATCAGCATGAGCAACTGCGCAACATAATCCTCAACATGGGTTTCCTTGCCCATGCCCCCGCCATAATCGCGCTGCTGAAAATAGGGAGGTGATGTGATCACCAGATTGATGCTGGCATCGGGAATCGTTTTGATCAGCTCAAAACAATCCCCGCAGATGATACTGTCAAGTGGTAAAGACATGGATGCGCTTTTGGTGGGCTGAAATTATAGAGTGTGAGTCTAATGCTCCTAACGCCTTCCGTCAAGCAGACGCCGCCACCACGGACGCGCCTCAGCTTCAGCCGACGGCAGATCGCGCGCGTCTAACCCGCGATAGCGGCGCAGCATCTCGATTTTCCAGCCTTGGGGCGTGTTCTTCGGGCGTTTGACGCCTTTCATTGCTGACGGTGGTTCAGTCATGCCCAGCGCGTAGGCTTCGACCATCGCCGTCAGTTCGCGTTCGAGAAAATCGGATTCGGTCTGCATACGCTGGAACAACGTCGCTTGTTCGTCAAACGGATTTTCGAGATACACATGCTTGCGCCAGATCGCCGGAAACTTGAACGCGGTCATCTGGTGCGTGCTAACAAAGCGCGCACCGTTCGCTTGTGCGCGCTGCATCAAGTCGGTGAAGGGTGGCGCGTCGGTATCAGTGTAATGCTGCCAATTGCCGATGCGGTCGATCAGCGCGCGCGTGTGCATGGCGGTCATGGGCGATGGAAACGGCGACGGCACGCTGCCATCGATCAGCGCGCCGCGCACC